>DATLYW010000016.1 GCA_035574315.1 Candidatus Zixiibacteriota bacterium | reverse complement strand
TGGGGTGGTGCTGCAGAGAGTATTGACCGACCGAGGGACGGAGTACTGCGGGAATCCAGAGCGGCATGAATATGAGCTTTACCTGGCGCTGGAGGATATCGATCATACGCGCACCAAGGCCCAGAGCCCGCAGACCAACGGGATCTGTGAACGCTTTCACAAAACCGTGCTCAACGAGTTCTACCGGGTGGCGTTTCGGAAAAAGATCTACACAACGCTGGAGGAGCTCCAGGCCGATCTCGATGCGTGGCTGAGGGCTTACAATGAAGAGCGCCCTCACCAAGGCCGGTGGTGTTACGGGAAGACTCCGATGCAGACCTTCATCGACAGTATCCCCTTGGCCAAAGAAAAGATGATTGCGGCGTGAGTGGGAGGAGTAAACAATGGCTGACGACGAGGACTTAACCGACGACTGTCAGATCGGGTGTTGACTTTTACAAATCAAGATTCTCCGCGACAGTATCTTCCTCGGTCATCATTCAATTTCGGAGCTGCCGTACCTCTATATCGTCGTTGCCGTGTCGGCGGGAGTCACGATTGCCGCTTATACAAGGTACACCGCAAAGCTTTCAATCGTCCGGCTCGTCCTGGTGACCAACGCGCTCATCGTCTCGAACCTCGGCATTTTCTGGTTCGTGCTGACTTACCACGATCCCTGGTGGAGCCATTATGCCTTTTACATCTGGTCGGCGATCGTGGGCGTCACCGCCGTAGCTCAACTGTGGACTCTCGCCAATCATCTTTTCACCCCGGACGAGGGCATCCGGTCATTCGGATTCGTCACTGCCGGGGGCACGGTGGGCGGGGCCTTAGCTGGATTCGGAGTCAAACGGTGGCTTCACCTCTTCGCCGAGAATAATCATTT
Organism: Candidatus Zixiibacteriota bacterium; assembly: GCA_035574315.1. Lineage (NCBI taxonomy): Bacteria > Pseudomonadati > Candidatus Zixiibacteriota > Candidatus Zixiibacteriota bacterium. The sequence continues at coordinate 147,803 of DATLYW010000016.1, read as the reverse complement.
GATGTGGGTGGTTGCAGCCCTTTACGTCGCAGCTTCGGCCTTGGTTCTTTGGGGGGAAAAGCGGCTCGAGGAAAAAATTTCCGAAAAGGAACTGAAGATGCCGCTGAAGCCGGAAGAAATCCACACCGCGAATCCAGGGGAGCTTCTCGCCGGTTCCGCGTATCTTAAAACGATCGCCGTGTTAATTTTGGTGTCCGTGATCGTGTCGACCCTGATCGACTTCCAATTCAAGACGGCGGCGAAGCAAGCCTATGCTTCGAGAGGAGCTCTCGCGGGCTTTTTCAGTTCGTATTACGGCTGGTTGAGCGTGGCCAGCCTTTTTACTCAACTCATTTTGATGGGGAAAACGTTGCGCACCTTCGGCCTGCAACTGAGCCTCTACCTTACACCGGGTGTCCTTCTTGTCGGCACGACGAGCATTATGATCTGGCCCAGTCTGCTTGTGGCAGCGGCGACCCGGATGGCCGATGCCACGCTGCGCAACAGCATCCATAAGAGCGGCATGGAGATCGTCTATATGGCCCTGGCCCCGGGTATCATGAGGAGGGTCAAGAGCTTTCTTGACGTGACTGTCGAAAGAGCCGGAGACGCAATCGCCGGGTTTATCATCTTGTTGTTCAGCTTCGCCTCGACCGAGAACTATATAACCTATGTTCACTTCATTTGTATCGCGTTGATCTTCGTCTGGATCGTGCTCATCCCGGTTTTGTGCTCCGGTCGCTCCGAGCCGTCCCCGAAAGAACCGCCTGCATCGGGCGAGATGCCGATGGCCGAAAACGGTTGGGCGAAGACCGGACGGCTTTCGGAAATTCAGTTCAGATCCGGGGCCATTGTCAGCAGCGAGAAGGAATGAGCGGGGGAATTCCCAAGATTGACAAAAACAATCCGGCTATCTTGCCAGCGGGCGGTGTCAATTGATAGATTTCGACCTTGTCGAAGGATCGTCGTGCCGATTGAACGGTGGTGGCATCGGCTTTGCTCGCGGGACGTCGTGAGGAAAGCTCGGTCGGAGTTTATGGTCAGGCGATCAAGATCCGGCGCGAAATGGCCCCTCATCACGGCGGTCAGTTTGATCGCTCTGCTTTATCTTGCCGTCACGGTGGGCCATGCCTGCGCGGGTTATAAATATGCGGGGCACGGGTCTAACCATGAACTCTTGCTTGTCGGCGCTCGGCATGATGCTCCGTCCAGTAAGCCGGACGCTTGCGGCTTTGTTCGCGACCGAATGCTGTCGGTGACTGCCCCTTCCCCGTCGTCGGCTGCTTCGACGACCGCGGTTGGCGCGCACTGGATTCAGCTTTCCATCGACGGGTCCATCTGGCAATCAAAGGCAACTCCCGTTGCCATGCGACTGGCGGGCGGAGAGCCGAGTCGTACCACGTCCCAGCCGTTGTTTATTTCACACTCGGCACTCCGTCTTTAGAAGCTCACTCCCTGGCTTCCGGTTGAGCCGGACTGTGTCTGGCTCCCTGCAGCAGTGTAAGTGCGAGCAACCGACATCGCGGTCGGTCGGTCGCCAGAAAGGAGTGAGCCATGAAAAGCAAGATCTCTGGTTTATCGATTGCTTTGGTTCTTCTAACGGCGGTTTCTGGACAGGCCCGTCCCCGCTCCGCCGAAGAGTTGATCGCCTTTTTAGAGGAAGCACAAAAAGACTGCGAGTGGAAAACCCGGAACCTGACCGGTGGACCGAAAGGCAGGATGTTGCTGCACAAGAGAATCATGGACGATGTGCTGGAACGACTCAAAGCCGGTCAGCCTGTCGATCCGCGAAAGCTCGAGCAGGCTCTCGCCGTGCATGGTGGCTAGGCCGGCCAGCCGATTGCGGCCCCCGCGAACGATAGCGGACGGGGCCCAGGACCGAGAAGGGAGATCCGATGTTCAGGCGCTGCTGTTTTGCGATGGTCGCCGTGGTGTGCTTTGGCGCGGGCGGGTCGGGCCGGCCGGCGAGAGCCCAGGAGGTTTTGAGCCTCAAGGAGGCGCTCGCCGAGGCCCTCGCGAAGAACCCCGAGGTCCAGACGCTCGAGCGCCGGCTGGAAGCCGCGGCGGCCCGAGCGCGGCAGGCGCCGTACCTGGAGGACCCCGAGATCGCTTTTCAGCTCGGGGGAGTGCCCTTCTCCCACCCGACGAGCCTGGATCGAGCTGACGCCAACCTCATCGGCATTCGTCAAAAGCTGCCGTTCTTCGGCAAGCTGGGATTGAAGGAAAAGATCGCGCAGCAGGACGTCAAGGTAGCTGCACAGGAGCTCCGGGCCAAGCGGAGGGAGATCATCGCCAGGGTGAAAACGGCGTATGCGGAGCTGTTCATGGCGCGAAAGAGCGCCGAGATCCTTCGCGAGCAGTTGGAAATCATCCGCACCGTGATCCGGGCGACGGAAGCACGCTATCAGGTCGGCAGGGCGGCTCAGCAGGATGTGCTCAAAGCTCTGGTCGAGCAGAGCGAGCTCACGAACCAGCTGATCCTCGCCGAGGAGAGCGGAAGCGCAGCCGCCGTCGCGCTCAACACCTTGATGTACCGGCCTCCCACGGAGCCTATCCAGCTGCCGCCGGATCTCGAGGTGCCGAACGGAGCCGCGAGCCTCGCCGACCTGACCGAGCTCGCTCTGGTCAACCGTCCGGAGCTCAAAGGCGCCGAGGAAGGGGTCGAACGGGGAGAGAAATTGTACGAGCTTGCCCAGCGCAACCGCAAGTTTCCCGATTTCATGGTCGGCTGGGACTACATGCGCATGCCGACGGAGATGAACAAGGAACGGTATACCGCGATGATCAACATCACGATTCCGTTTTCGCCGTGGACGATGGGCAAACGAAACTTCGAGGTCGAAGAAGCGCTGGCGGAGATTCGCGCCGCCAGGGCCAATCGGGATGCGATGAGGAACATGACGCTCAGGGAGCTCGGCGAATCCCGGGCCAAGGTGCAGGCCGCCAGGAGATCGCTGCAGCTCTACAAGGAAGGACTGCTGTCGCAGGCCGAGCTGTCCTTCAGAGCTGCTCTGGCGGCCTATCAAACCGGTCGTGTGGAGTTCGTGGCTCTCCTGGAAGCCCAGCGGGCCTTGCGCGAGGCCCGCATGGGTTACTACAAGGCCACGGTGGGCCTGGTGCAGAGTCTGGCGGAGCTCGAGCGGGTCGTCGGGACGGATCTAGAATGAAGGATCGGTTGAACAACACGCGGAGAATGCCATGAGAACCGTGAGGATAGTGAGTCTTTTGGGTTTGGTGCTGGCGGTTTTCGCCATCGGATACTGGCTCGGTCGTACAGCTCCGGGAAGCGATGAACCTGCTGCGTCTCACGCGGCGGCGCAGTCCAGTCCCGCGGCGATGGAAGGACACGACATGTCCGGTGGGGCGGTGGGCGTGAGACCCGAGCGGCAACAGCTGGTCGGAATACGCACGGCTGTCGCTGAAATCCGTCCGCTCGCTCGGAAGATCCGGACCGTGGGGATCGTGACCTACGATGAGACCAAGGTGGCTCAAGTGTTCAGCAAGGTTGATGGATGGGTGGACAAGCTCTTCGTCAACTACACGGGCAAGCTCGTGAAGAAGGGCGAGCCTCTTTTTGCCTTCTACAGCCCCGATCTCGTCTCGACCCAGGAGGAGTATCTCCTTGCGTTGAAAGCGGAGGAGACCTTGGGCTCGAGCTCCCTGAAAGAGATCAGCAGGGGATCGGCGTCGCTTTTGCAGGCTGCCCGGCGCAGGCTCGCTTTGTGGGACATAACCGACGACCAAATCGCGGCGCTGGAGAAAAACGGCAAGCCGCAGACCACTCTCACGTTTCATTCCCCGATCAGCGGGTTCGTTCTCAAGAAAGACGTTTTTCAAGGGATGAAGGTCATGCCGGACAAGGAACTGTACACGATCGCCGATCTTTCCAGGGTCTGGGTCAACGCCGACGTCTACGAGTACGAGCTCGGCGCGGTCCGACCGGGCCAGAAGGCGACGATCAGCCTTTCGTATTTTCCCGGGCGAACGTTCACCGGGCGCGTCTCTTGGATCTCTCCCGTGCTGGACGAGAAAACCCGCACCGCAAAGGTGCGGCTGGAATTTCCGAACCCGGACTACGCTCTCAAGCCGGAAATGTACGCCAACGTGGAGATCGAAATACCGGCGGGCCGGAAGCTGGCCGTTCCGGTGGAAGCAGTTCTCGATTCCGGTGTCAGAAAAGTCGTCTTTCTCGACAAAGGCGAAGGCCGGTTCCAGCCGGTCGAGGTCAAGACGGGAGCCAGGTTCGACGGATATTACGAAGTTCTCTCAGGTCTCGAGGCGGGCGAGCGCATCATCGCGAGCGCGAATTTCTTGCTGGATTCAGAAAGCCGACTGCACGAGGCGATGGGGGCAATGGCCGGCATGCCCGATATGGAGATGGGGGGCGGGCCGCAGGCTGCCCCGGCCGCTGCCGGCCCGGCGGAGAAAAAAGCAGGGGGCCTGAACCTGTCTCTTGAAACCCGACCCGCAAAACCGAAGCTCGGGGAAAACGTGGTGCGATTGACGGTTCGCGACGCCAAGGGGAACCCCGTGCAGGACGCCGTGGTGCGAATCACCGCCGTCATGAACATGCCCGGAATGGCCCCGCTAAAGACGACGGCGAGGCACGTCAATGGCGGCGTTTACGAGGCGACCGTGAGCTTCGCCATGGCGGGAGGATGGGACCTCGTCGTAGTGGTGGAGCGCAGCGGGCAAAAACCGATTCAGGAGAAGTTTACCATCACGGCTCAGTAGGACACGTCAATGATCGAAAGAATCATCGAAGGGAGTGCCAGGAACAAATTCCTCGTCTTTCTGATGGTGCTCTTTCTGGGCGCGGCCGGAATCTGGTGCCTGAGGAATACGCCCCTGGACGCCATTCCGGATTTGTCGGACGTGCAGGTGATCGTTTACACCCCCTGGATGGGCCGCAACCCTACGATCATCGAAGATCAGATCACCTATCCCATCGTGACGACGATGATCTCGGCCCCGAAGGTCAAGTTCGTCCGGGGATTCTCCGATTTCGGCTTTTCGTACGTCTATGTGATCTTCGAGGATGGCACGGACATCTATTGGGCCCGGAGCCGGGTGCTGGAGTACCTGAACCAGGTCGCCAACAAGCTTCCGAAAGGGGTGACTCCGACTCTCGGACCCGACGCGAGCGGCGTGGGTTGGGTTTTTCAGTACGCGCTCGTGGACGAATCCGGCAGGCACGATCTCGCCCAGCTCCGCAGTCTCCAGGACTGGTATCTCCGCTATCAAATCGGCAGCGTGGAAGGCGTTGCGGAAGTGGCGAGCATCGGCGGATTCGTGCGCCAGTATCAGGTCAATCTCGATCCCAACAAGCTGCTCGCCTATCGGCTGCCGATCAAAAGCGTCATCGACGCGATCCGAATGAGCAATAACGACGTGGGCGGCCGATCGATCGAGCTGAGCGGCGCGGAATACATGGTTCGGGGACGCGGGTACATCCGATCGATCCATGACCTCGAGGCGATCGCCGTCGGAGGCGATCGCGGCACGCCGATCCTCGTTCGCGACATTGCTACGGTGGCGCTCGGGCCCGACATGCGCCGCGGGATCGCGGAGCTCGACGGGAAGGGCGAAGTGGTCGGCGGGATCGTGGTGATGCGTCACGGTGAAAACGCGCTCGACCTGATCGACCGGGTCAAGGCGAAAATCAAGGAGATCGAGCCTTCGCTGCCCGCCGGGGTGAAAATGGTCACGACCTATGATCGCTCGGATCTCATCCTCAGATCGATCGCCACGTTGAAGGAAAAGTTGATCGAGGAGAGCATCATCGTCAGCGCGGTGATCGTGATCTTTCTCTTCCACGTCCGCAGCGCCCTCGTCGCCATTCTCACCCTTCCGATCGCCATCATCCTGTCCTTTATCGGGATTTATTACCTAGGCCTCACGTCGAACATCATGTCGTTGGGCGGCATCGCCATCGCCATCGGAGCGATGGTCGACGCAGCGATCGTAATGGTGGAAAACGCCCACAAACGGCTGGAGCAGTGGGAGGAGACCGGCCGGCAGCGAGACCGGAATCAGGTGCTGATCGAGGCCGCCAAGGAGGTGGGAAAGCCGCTCTTCTATTCGCTCCTCATCATCACCGTGTCCTTCCTCCCGGTCTTTACGCTCGAGGCGCAGGAGGGGAGGCTCTTCAAGCCCCTGGCGTACAGCAAGACCTTCGCCATGTTCTTCGCCTCGTTCCTGTCGATCACGCTCGCCCCGGTGCTGATGCTCCTGCTCATCCGCGGCCGGATCCGGCCCGAGGCGAGAAACCCGGTCAACCGCGTCCTGATCGCTCTCTATACGCCGGTCGTGCGCGCGGTGTTGCGCTTCAGGATGATCACGATCGCAGCGGCGCTGACCTTGCTGGCGGTCACCGTGCCGGTTTTCCTTCGCCTCGGCTCCGAGTTCATGCCGCCGCTGAACGAGGGAATGATTTTTTACATGCCGACGACGCTGCCGGGCATTTCGGTCACCCAGGCGGCGCGGCTGCTGCAGATTCAGGACCGTATCCTCAAGACCTTTCCCGAAGTGGCGTGGGTGTTCGGCAAGGCCGGGCGGGCCGAGACCTCGACGGATCCGGCCCCTTTCAGCATGGGCGAAACGACGGTGATGTTGAAGCCGGAATCCGAGTGGCGGCCGGGCATGACCTGGGAAAAGCTGGTCGATGAGATGGACAGGAAGGTCCGCCTTCCCGGCGTCGCCAACGCATGGACCATGCCGATCAAGAACCGGATCGACATGCTCTCGACCGGTATCCGCACTCCGGTCGGCATCAAGATTTTCGGCCCCGATCTCGCGCAGATCGAGGATATCGGAAGACGCCTGGAAGCGGTGCTTCAGACGGTTCCGGGTACGCGGACGGTTTTCGCCGAGCGCGTAACCGGTGGCTACTATCTCGATTTCGAGCTCAGGCGCGAGGAAGTCGCCCGCTACGGCCTGGCTCTGGACGAGGTGCAGGCGGTCATCGAATCGGCGGTTGGAGGAGAAGCGATCTCCACCACGGTCGAAGGACGGGAACGCTACCCGATCAGCGTGCGTTATGCCCGGGAGCTGCGCGACGATCCCGAGCGGCTCAAGCGTGTTTTGGTTCCCGCCATGAACGGGGCGCAGGTGCCGCTCGCTCAACTAGCGGAGATTCGAGTGGTTTCCGGGCCGGCGATGATCCGGGACGAGGACGCGCAGCTGGCGGGCTACGTCTACGTCGACATGGCGGGGCGGGATATCGGCGGCTACGTGGAGGAAGCCAAGAAAAAGGTCGCCGAGCAGGTCAAGCTTCCCCCCGGTTACACGCTTTCCTGGAGCGGGCAATACGAGTACATGCAGCGCGTCAAGGAGCGTCTGCTGTACGTGGTCCCGCTGACGCTGCTGCTCATCTTCGTGCTCCTCTACCTCAACCTCCAGTCGACGGCCAAATGCCTGGTGGTTCTGCTGGCGGTACCGTTTTCCCTGATCGGGGCGATCTGGTGTCTCTACCTGCTCGGCTATCATTTGAGCGTGGCCGTGTGGGTCGGGATCATCGCGCTGGCAGGCGTGGATGCGGAAACCGGGGTGATCATGCTTCTCTATCTCGATCAGGCCTACGAGCGGCGGCGCATGGAGGGGAGAATGAGCACGATAGAAGACCTTCGGGAGGCGATCAGCGAAGGCGCCGTAAAGCGCATCCGGCCGAAGATGATGACCGTCATGGCGATCCTCATGGGCCTGCTTCCGATCATGTGGAGCCACGGCGCCGGCGCGGACGTGATGAAGCGGATTGCGGCGCCGATGATCGGGGGAGTCGTCAGCTCGTTTGCGCTCGAACTGATGGTGTACCCCGTCATATTCGAAATCTGGAGGGGCTGGTCGTTGCGACGGCCGCCGGCGAACATGCGCGCGGGTTAGTGTGTGCCGGTTGGCTCGCACGGCCGCTGCGGGAGAGAAGCCATGGAGCGGCGAGCTGGAAGAAGAGTCTGCTCGGAGCCATCGCCCCGGTGGGGAGTACGGTGGCCGTTCCGGAGCACCGCAAATCGTTACCCTCGAGGACAGGCTGGGGTGCGTCGCACCTGGCTGCAGGAAGCGAAAACATTGCACACGGTTCAAATGAAAGAACCGGCTGACGCCGACAAAATGCGAAAGTTGATGGATTCCGTGGAGGCCGCATACGATTGCGCCACCGTGCAACCGTCGCACTCGCGCATCGCTCCGGGCGCGGGATCGTTCGGGCAGTACGGCGTCCTGCCGCAGCGGTGAATCTGCGGCCGGCGGCGAGAATCCCTCGGGGCCATCGACAGGAAAGGAGAAACGTGCGTTGAAAGTTTTCAAGGTTGTACTGAAGCTTGTCGTTGCATGGAGTTTTATAGCGACGATGCCGACCGCGGCGGCTGCGGCGGCTTCCGCTCAAGCGGTCTCGGGCGGCGGGGTCACCGTCAAGGTCGCGTACCTCAATCCCGGAAGGCGCACCGAACCGCGATTCCAGGTGACGCTCGACACTCACTCGGTCAATCTGGATGCCTACGATCTGAAAACCCTGGCCGTTCTGCGAGACGATCGCGGCAAAAGCTACGCTCCGGTCGCAGCCGAGAACAGAGGCGGCGGGCACCACCGGGAAGTGACGCTGACGTTTCCCGAGCTCTCTGCCGAAACCAAGCGTGTTGAGATCGCAATCAAAAATATCGCGGGGGTCGAGGAGAGAAAGTTTAGCTGGAATCTGGACTAGCCGATGGCCCCGAGGTGTACGGAGCAGCCACGGCCCGGGAGGTGAGTTCACGTGTTGTCCAAGTCGAAATACGCCGCGCTTTGCGCGCTGGGCATGGAAATCTTTTATTGTCTTTGCCTGTTTTACGGTGTTTTGCTGTCCGCCAAAGCGAGAGAGCTGCACCACGCGCTTTTCGAATTAATCCCCGGTCTTACGTGGGGCACTCCAGTGACCATGGTCTGGGGCGCAGTCTATGTCGGGCTTCTTGCGTGGATCGCAGGGTGGTACATCTCATGGATGCACAACGTCAGTACGATATCTCGTGCAGGCTGACGGCCGAGGAACGAGGAGCAGCACGACGCTACGCGCGGAGAAAGGGACCTGCGCCGCGCAGAACAGGAGGTTGCAAGATGGGGCATCGGGGTTGGACGGCAGTGGGACTGTTGGCGTGGTGGCTCCCCGGTATCGGGTTTGCGCAGGAACGTTCTTATGAATGGGGGTGGGGCATGCATCCGATGTGGTGGGGAGCCTGGGGTCTCGGCATGATGTTCATGATGGTATTCTTCTGGGCCCTCGTCATTGTCGGCATCGTCCTCTTGATTCGCTGGTTGCTCAGCCAGGGACGAGAAGCCGGGTCGGATTCCGCGCTGGAAATCCTGCGCCGCCGGTATGCGCGGGGAGAGATCGACAAAGAAGAGTTCGAATCCAAAAAGCGGGACCTGATGTAGCGGACTTTGGCTCCACACCCATCCACAATGTTTGTCAGAGATGGAGGGCCAGTTGCACGACGCACGCCTCGGGGATGGAAGGTGAACCATTTCGCACGATGAATTTTAGAAACGCGAAGGAGGTCGGCATGAAAAAGATCGTTACCGCGCTGGTTCTAGCCGGAGCTCTCGGTTTTCTTCCCTCCTGGGCCCAGGAGAAAAAAGAGATGCCGATGAAAAAAGACATGCCCATGAAAGGAGAAGGCATGCAGGGCGGCCGCATGATGATGGGCAGAATGAAGCAAATGCAAGGGCGCATGGCCGAGATGCGCAACGGAATGGGCGGCATGGCGAAAGGGCAGGGAATGATGAAGAACGAGGACATGCAAGGCATGGGAAAGATGATGGGGGACATGGGCGGGATGATGGGGGAGATGGGGCAGATGATGCGAGAGGGGAAGATGACGCCCGAAGAAATGCAAAGCATGTCGAAGATGATGGGCGATATGTCGGTCATGATGAAGCAAATGTCGGAACGAATGGGACGGGGAATGAAGAAGGCACAATAAGAAGTACTTTCCGACCGGTCGGTCGAGCCGAGCCTCGCCTGCCGGCTGCGTCGCTACGAGCGACGCTGCCTGGTAGAGCGGTTCTTTGCTTGGATTCAATGGCAACGTGGCATCCTCAATATGTCGGCTTTATTTTGATCATGCTCGGCTTTCTTTTTCAGTGGCCGACGATACCTACGCTGGTGATGTTTCCAATCCTCGTCTACATGTACGTGAGGCTGGCACGCAAAGAGGAGCAAGAAGCTCTAGCGGAGTTCGGCGAAAAGTACCGGCGCTACATGGCTGCCACGCCCGGCTTTTATTCCTGCTTTGGTCCGCGGGAGGGAGGCAGCGAGCTAGGAGGCGGGTTCTCAAGATAGAGGAAATCAATGGGCTGTGATCTCCAAAAAAGCAGGGAAGGAAGTTGGGCAGGTGGGGAAGCGAGCTTGGTCAGACCCGAGCTGAGGTTGTGGGCTTCTCGAAAACTCGGGACGCTTCGGAGGCATCTAGGATTGCTTTTTTGGGCGGAGGCGCTCGATGAGCGCCGCAACCTCTTCAAGGCGGGCGAGCGCCGCGGCCTCCAACTTATTTAGCTCTTCGGGTGGAGCGCCCTTGTTGACCGCGTCTTCCAGCGCGGTTACGGCAATGCCAAAGACTTTCAACAGGCGCCGAGTCTCGTCGGTCGGCATTGTGATTTCCTCCCGGGCTCTTTAAGCGAATTCGTGATATGTACGTGATACGTAGACGTAGATATGGAATGGTGCCATGCTCGGGCCGGGACCTTGGGACGGCGCTGTTCTGCGCTCGCGGCCGCTGGTCGATGCCTGTCGATGAACTCAGTGGCGATTCTTGCACTGGAAGCGAAATGGTTCAAGACAGAAGAGTCGATCGGATCGACCCCCGAAGGCTCATCGTGGCCGCGCAATAACGACCTCCGTGACCGGCGCCCGAGCGCGGTCGGGAGACGGGAACGAGAAGGTTCATGGGCAGATAGACGTCCATCGAAAGTGGGCCCGGACCTGGAGGGCGCGGGCACGGGAACGTGAAGCTCCCCTCTTGGGAAGGATGAGGTGGCGGCCTGGGAGGCGCCGGGCCATTGACCGCGGCCGGAAGGTTTCGACCCGCACGCCGCCATGATGCGATGTCCATATACTTAGGAACTCCATAATAGATCCGCGGGGTTTCGACGGGGAAAAGCGCGATGATCGATCCCATCTGCAACATGGAAGTCGACGAGGAAACGGCGGCAGGCCGCTTCGACTACGACGGCAGGACCTACCTTTTTTGCAGCGTCCACTGTTTGGAAAAATTCAAGCAGGAACCGGCGAGGTACACGGGAGGCGCGGACGGCGGCGAGGAGGAGCGGGCGGCTCCGGCGGGTGCGACCTACATCTGCCCCATGGACCCGGAGGTTCGCGAAAGCCGCCCCGGGGCTTGCCCGAAGTGCGGTATGGCGCTCGAGCCCGAGCTCCCGGGCCTCTTTTCGCCGCAGAAGACCGAGTATGTCTGTCCCATGCATCCCGAGATCGTCCGCGACGCGCCGGGATCCTGTCCGATCTGCGGCATGACCTTGGAGCCGAGGACCGTCGTTCTCGAGGAGGAAAACCCGGAGCTCGCCGCCATGACGCGGCGCTTCTGGGTCAGCGCGGCTCTCAGTCTGCCGATTGCGCTCCTGGCGCTCACCGAATTTCTGCCCGGCAAGCCGGTTCACAGCAGCTTTTCACCCCATCTCCTGAACTGGCTTCAGCTCACGCTCGCGACTCCGGTGGTTCTCTGGGGCGGCCGCCCGTTTTTCGAGCGCGGTTGGGCCTCAATCGTGAACCGCAGCCTGAACATGTTCACTCTCATCTCGATCGGGGTCGGCACGGCCTACGTTTACAGCGTCGGCGCGACGGCGTTTCCAGGCGCCTTTCCCGAGTCGTTTCGCGGCCACGGCGGAGAAGTGGCGGTCTACTTCGATGCGGCCGCGATCATCACCACGCTCGTGTTGCTGGGACAGGTGTTGGAGCTGCGAGCCCGCAGCGAGACGGGCAAGGCGATCAAGGCGCTGCTGGGGCTTGCGCCGAAAACAGCCCGGGTGATCCTGCCAGACGGAACCGAAGCGGATATCCCGCTCGAGCGCGTCAAGCCGGGGGATCGCCTGCGGGTTCGGCCGGGTGAAAAGATTCCTGTCGACGGCGTCGTGCTCGAAGGCTCGACCTCGGTGGACGAATCGATGATCACCGGCGAACCGATTCCGGTCGAAAAGGTCCCGCGCAGCCGGGTGACGGGCGGCACGGTCAACGGCACGGGCAGCTTCGTGATGCGCGCGGAGCGGGTGGGGAGCGAAACGCTGCTCGCGCAGATCGTCCGCATGGTGGCCGAAGCCCAGCGCAGCCGCGCACCGATCCAGAAGCTCGCCGACACCGTGGCCGCGTACTTCGTGCCGGCGGTGGTTGTAGTCGCCGGCATCACGTTCGTCGCATGGGCGGTCGCCGGCCCGGAGCCGGCCATGGCCTATGCGTTGCTCAACTCCATTGCCGTTCTGATCATCGCCTGTCCCTGCGCCCTCGGCCTGGCGACGCCGATGTCGATCATGGTCGGGACCGGACGGGGCGCCATGGCGGGCGTGCTGATCAAGAACGCCGAGGCACTGGAAGTGCTGGAGAAGGTCGACACGCTGGTGGTCGACAAGACCGGGACGCTGACCGAGGGCAGGCCTCGCCTGACGACGCTGGTTCCCGTACCCGGACGGACGGAAGACGAGATCCTGGCGCTCGCGGCGAGCCTCGAACGGGGAAGCGAGCATCCGCTGGCGGCGGCGATCGTGGAGGCCGCCGAAAAAAAACGCCTGGAGCTTTCGGAAGCCCGGGAATTCCGCTCGTTCACCGGTAAGGGGGTGACGGGCATCGTTCAAGGCAAGCGCGTGGCGCTCGGAAACCGGCGGTTGCTGGACGATCTCGGCGTGCAGCCGGGCGGCCTGTCCGAGCGCGCCGAGGAGCTCGGCAGGGACGGGCAGACGGTGATGTACATCGTCGTGGACGGACAGATCGCCGGGCTGGTCGGGGTCGCCGACCCGATCAAAGCGTCGACTCCGGAGGCGATCCGGCTGCTGCACGAGGACAAGGTCAGGATCGTCATGCTCACGGGGGACAACCGCACGACGGCGGAGGCGGTGGCGCGCAAGCTCGGGATCGACGAAGTTCATGCGGAAGTGCTGCCGGAGCAGAAGGGCGAAATCGTCAGACGGCTGCAGGCCGAGGGGCGCATTGTGGCGATGGCCGGCGACGGCATCAACGATGCGCCCGCGCTCGCTCAGGCGCACGTGGGGATCGCGATGGGCACGGGAACGGACGTCGCCATGGAAAGCGCCGGCGTGACGCTGGTGAAGGGCGATTTGCGTGGCATCGCCAAGGCACGGCGGTTGAGCCGCGGCACAATGCGCAACATCAGGCAGAACCTTTTCTTCGCGTTCGTCTACAACGTGATGGGAATCCCGATCGCGGCGGGCGTGCTCTATCCGTTTTTCGGCTGGTTGTTGAGCCCGGTCATCGCCAGCGCCGCGATGACCTTCAGCTCCGTCTCGGTCATCACCAACGCTCTGAGGTTGAACCGGCTGTCGCTTTGATGCTCGCCAGGGAGTTCATTGGCGGCCGGACATCCACCGAGGCATGGCCGAGGCCTGGAGAGCACGGGCACGGGAACGTGAAGCTCCCGTTGTGACCCGAGCGGTCGGACAGCCCGCTCTCGGGCAGCGATGGGCGACGGCCTGCGAGGCAGCGGTCTGTTGTCCGCGGTCGGACGCTACCAGGCGGCGTACATGGTTTCCAGGATCCGCCGGTAGCTGGCGGGATCGGCCTTGCTCAGCGCCGCCAGCTCGCGCTTGCAGACGTGATCTCGGAGCGCGATGGCGGCCTGGCAGACGATCATCGCCTTGCCGTTCATCGTGCGGTGGCCGGTTTCCCGCCCGTGGCGAAGGAAAACGGTCTCCTCGGGGTGATAGATGATGTCGCAAAAGCCGGTGCCGGGGGGAACGGAGCCGGCCACCGCCCTGGAAGCGCGATGGTTGGCCTCGATATCGGCTCGGGCGGCTGCCCGCCATGCTTCTCTCAGCTCCGGGTTCGCCCACTCGGCCTCGGTGCACGGCACCGGACGAGCGGGCGCCAGAGCCGAGTAGGGCTCCAGGTCGACGAGCCGCCCGTCGGGAAGCTTGCGCAGACCGCTCTGTCCTTTGGTGGTGGCGTTGACGATCAGGTCCGCGTGGGGCGCGAAGTCCGCGATCCCCGATTCGTCGATCGCACGCGCACGGCGGCCGGTTCCCCTGATATCGCCCGCGAGGGCGCGCGCCTGCGACTCGGTCCGGTTCGCGATCACCAGTTCGCCTTCCCCCAGTCGATCGGAGAGGTGGAACGCGAGCGCGCGAGCGGATCCGCCCGCGCCGATCAACAGGATCCGCGCCCCGTCGAGCGACTCGACGAACGGCCGCGTTCGTCCCGGTTGCGGCGTCAGGATGCTTTCCACGAATCCCGCCCCGTCCGTGTTGAAGCCGACGAGACGGCCGGAGGCGGGGTCGCGGACGATCGTGTTGACCGCCCCGATGCGCTGCGCCCCGGGATCGATTTCGTCGAGATAGGCCAGCGCCTCGATCTTGTAGGGGACGGTGACGTTCACGCCCAGAAAACCGCCGCAGGCGCGCAGCGCTGCAAAGAAATCACCCAGCCGTTCGCGGCGGACGTCGAGCGCCACGTACGTGGCGTCGAGGCCGAGAGCGCGGAAGGCCGCGTTCCACAGCGCCGGGCTCCTGGAGTACGTGGAGGGGCCGTCGCCGATCACGGCGCAGAGCCAGCGGGCGCGGAGTCGCTCCGGATCGAGCCGGTTGGTGACGCAGTCTTGGATGGCGGCGAGCTGGTCGGACGTGATCATGGGCGGTGTTCCCGCGGGGGCCTGTCGTTTCGGCCGGCGGGACTCTCAGGCGGCGTTCTTGATCGTGAGCTTGTTGTCGGAGTAGCAGAGCAGGGATTTCTTGTCGTTGATGATCGTGGACAGCGCCACGTCGTGCCCCCAGAGCTGCTGGACGTACTGCAGCGTTTTCTCCGCGTACTCGAGCTGCAGGTCGCGCCCATCGTGGTAGTGCTTGAGCAGGAGCGTCCGGTTGTTGTTGAAATCGGAGTCCTCCACCTTGATCACGGGGATCGTGCCGGAGCCGACGTTCTGGATCAAGGTCTCCTTGATCTGGCGCCAGTTCTCTTCGTCCGCGACCCGGGTGACGACCTGCGCATTGCCGCGCGCGCGATACTCGAAGAGCTGGAGATCGCGCACCAGTTCCTCGGTGAGGTAACGGCGCAGAAACGAGGTGTCGCGCTCTACCTCGCGCACCTCGAACAGCTTTTCCTTCCCCGTTTTCTTGGGCGGGCCGTACTCCCGAATCTGCTCGGGCGTGGGATGATCCCAGCGCTTCTCGATGTCTTCCCAGACCTTCATGCCGACGTGATAGGGGTTGAGCGCGCCCGGAGTGGGACGGAGAACCTGTGTGTGCCGGACCAGGAACTCGAGATGCAGCTCCTGCGGAAGCTGAAGGGCCTCGAGAATCCGCTTGTGCCAGAAGCTCGCCCAACCTTCGTTCATGATCTTGGTCTCGATCTGGGGCAAAAAGTACTGCGCTTCCTCGTGAACGATCGTGAGCAGGTCCTTCTCCCAATCCGAGAGGTGGCGGTTGTGATCGCGGATGAAGATCAGCAGGTCCTCGTCGGGGTAGAGGGGGACCCGATCGAGATCCGGCGGCGTGTATTCCTGCGGCCGATGAACCGAGCGGAAGGGGTCGGCGGGCGGCTGAGACTCTTCCAGCTTGGCAGCCATCTCTTCCTCGGGGGTTTGCTTCCGGATGGCGAGATTGCGGCGGCACTGGAGCGAAAGGGCGTGCGCCGCGTCGAGCACGCGCTCGACCTTTTCCAGGCCGACGCTCGGGTCTTCGATGTACCGGCGGACGCGATCCGCGTGGGTCTTGAAGGTCTCGATGGTGTATTCGGCCCGGGTCGTGCTGAAGGTGAAGTTGTTCTTGAAGAAATCGTTGTGCGCGTAGACGTGCGCGATCGTGAGGATCTGGAGCGCCAGGGTGTTGTCGCGCATCAGGTAGGCGATCGACGGATTCGAGTTGATCACCATCTCGTACGGCAGGCCGGTCACGCCGTAGGAGTACAGCGTCTTGAGCTTCTCGTAGGCCTTGCCATAGGACCAGTGGGGGTAGTGCGAGGGCATCCCCGAGTAGACCATGTAGGAGAGCATGTCCTCGTAATCGCAGATCTCGAACTCCTGCGGGTAGGGGTCGAGCCCGAACTCCCGCACGAGCTCGACGATGCGCGCGTTCCAGTACTGGAGATCCTCGATCGTGTACTCCGGCATGACGCTCTCAGGCCGCGTCTTCACGCGCGCGGTCCCTGGCCAGAAACGTCTTGAACGACGGCCAGATGTCCTCCTTGCGCTGGATCTGGACGGTCTGGAAGTTGGGCTCCTGGATTTCGGCGAAGAACTGGATCATGCTGCTGCCGTAGTATCCCGATCCCAGGGGCTTGATCTCACCGTAGCCGAAGAGATTGGCGACGCGAGCGAGCTCTCGAGCGGCCTTCAGCGCGGCGGGATTGTCGGACTCGAAATTGTCGCCGTCGGAGCAGTGGAACACATAGATGTTCCAGAGCGCAGGGTGATAGCGCTGCTCGATGATCTCGAGCGCCTTGTTGTAACCCGACGAAATGAAGGTCCCGCCGGACTCGCCCTTGTGGAAGAACTCCTCCTCGGTCACCTCCTGCGCTTCGGTGTGGTGGGCGATGAAGACGATCTCGACATTCTGGTAGCGACTGCACAGGAAGCGGTAGAGCAGGAAAAAGAAGCTCCGCGCCAGGTATTTCTTCATGGTGTCCATCGAACCGGACGTGTCCATGATGCAGAGCACGACCGCATTCGACTCCCGGCGCATTTCCGCCACCGTGTGATGGTAGCGCAGATCGTCCTTGTGGAACGGGAAGCGCTGGGGCTGGAGCGTCACGGCCTGGCGCCGCAGGGAGGCCTTCTTTCGCTTGACGCGGGAGAGGGCGGTCCGTTTCTTGTCGAGGCGAACCCGTATGCCCTTGCGGCGGAATCCCTTCTGGCGGAACTGCTTTTCGACCTCCACCTGCCTCAGCCGCTTGCGTTCGAGATCGGGCAGCTCCAGATCCTCGAACATCAGTTCGATCAGCTCGTCGAGCGTGACGTCGGTCTCGTAATAGTCGATGCCGGGACGGTCACCCGCCTGCTGGCCCTGCTTGCCGTCCTGCGCCTCCCCCACGACCTGGCCGGGTTGCGGCTCCTCGCCTCCGCCCTGGCCGACGCCGGGAGCGTTCTCACCGTAAATGAAGCGGTACTCTTTCACGCCGCGGATCGGCACCTTGATCACGCGGTTCTTGTCCTTGCCGATGATGGATTCTTCGGCGATGATGTCCGCGATGTTTCCGCGGATCGCCTCGCGAACCTTCTGCCGGTGCCGCAGGCGGTCGCCCGCGCTCCGGTCGCTTCGCTGTCCCGAAGAAGGGTTGTAAGGGCGGAAAACCGTTTCCATGCCGGGCGGCCTCGGCGTCAATCTTTCCAGAGATTGTTGGCCGCGTACTTCAGGACCACGTCGACGCAGCTCGGACAGTACCCGTTCTCGAGGAGGTTCTTGACCATCGCGTTGTATTTCTCGGATTGTTCCTCGTCGCGCATGCGGGCCTTGGTGATCACCCGGCTCAGATCGCGAACCGACGTGATCAGCTTCTTCTCGATCGCCTCCTTGAGCGGTTCGTAGCTGCGGTAGTCGATCTTCTCGCCGCGCCGGTTCGCCGCCCACAGATAGGCGATCACCTCCTGGCGGAAGCCGTCGGCCGCGGATCCGATGATCGCGATCTGCTCCTCGATCGACTTCATGAACGCCTCGTCGGGAGCCAGCTCTTCCTTGGTGTTGCGGTCCTTGACCTTGGTCTTGTTCACGTAAGCCTCGGCGTGGTCCAGGTAATTCTGAAACAGCGCTTCGGCCTGCTCCTGATACGAATAGACGAAGGCGCGGGTGATCTCCTTCTCCAGGATCTCCAGGTACTCCTTGTGGAGGGTGTCCTGCAGGAATTCCAGGTACTGCTTGCGGGTGTCGTCGGACAGGTCCGCCTCTTTCACCATGTTGATCAGCGCCTCGCGGACGTTGATCGGGTTGATGCAATTGCCGGCGGTATTGTCGGACAGGGCGTTGTCGAGCGCCTTCATGATGAAGCGGGTCGAAATCCCGGACATGCCCTCGCGTTTCGAAGCCTCCTTCAGCTCCTGGACGTCGATCTTCTTGGTCTTGCCTTTCTCGACGACCTCTTCGCCGTTGTAGAGCTTCAGCTTGGTCATGAGGTCGCACTTGTTGGTCGGCTCGAGCCGCGAAAGAATCGCGAACATCGAGGCGATCTCGAGCGTGTGCGGTGCCACGTGGGCCCGAAAATCCGAGTTGCGTATGATCTTCTGATAGATCTTGACCTCCTCGGAGAGCCGGAGGTTGTAAGGGACCCGGATGACGACGATCCGGTCCAGGATCGCTTCATTGGTATGATCGGCCTTGAACTTCTGCCACTCGGCTTCGTTGGAGTGAGCCACGATCACCGTGTCGACGTAGACGAGACCGTGGCGGCCGGGGGCGGGGACGACCTTCTCCTGGGTCGCCGTGATCATGCAGTGCAGGTACTCGATCTCGTTCTTGAACACCTCGATGAACTCGACGATCCCGCGGTTGCCGATATTCAGGGCGCCGTTGAGCTCGAGCACCCGGGGATCCCCCTCCGAGTAGAGATCGAGCTTGGAGATGTCTTCGCTGCCGATCAGCACCGAAGTGTCCTGGTTGTTCGGGTCGACCGGCGGGACCACGCCGATGCCGACGCGCGCGCGCTTGGAGAACTCCATCGTGCAGACGGGAAACTCCTCGTACCGGCCGTTGTACTCGTTCTTGAGCTTGTACCGGCAGACCGGACAGAGCTCGCCCTCGATGTGGAGCCCAAGCATCTTCTCGAATTCCTTGCGGAGGTGACGCGGGATGAGATGGAGCGGCTCTTCGAACATGGGGCAGCCTTCGATCGCGTAGAAGGGCTCGCTTTCCTCCAGGCCGCGATGGAGCTTCTCGATCAGCGAGCTCTTGCCGGAGCCCACGGGCCCCATGAGGTAGAGGACCTGGCGGCTTTCCTCGCCCTTGAGCGAAGCCGCGTGGAAATAACGGACGATCTGCGAGATCGTCTTTTCGATGCCGAAGAATTCGTCGGCGAAGAAATCGTAAACCTTGATGGATTCGTCTTTGTAGAGGCGCTTGATGTGGGGGTCGTCGGTGTCCTGGATGTCGCGGACTCCGGCCTTCATGATCACGTCGTAGAGTCGGGCGTGCGCCAGCTTGGCGATGGAGGGGTCCTCCTTGACCTTCTCAAGGTATCCGAGGAGGTTTCCCCGCCACGCACGCGTTCGATGCAGGTCGCGGTCCTTCTGGATGATCTTCTCGAAATCCCTGTTATGGTCCATTCCAACAACCCCCTTTTTCGGACTCAATCCTCTCCGTAGGCGACACGCGCCCCTTCACCGGATCGGGAACGGTAACGGTAACGGTAACGAGCGGTTGGATCTTGGAGTCTGGAAAAAACGGCAAGAGCACTCTTCTGAGCGTCGACGTCATAGTTGGAATGGGAAAGACGAGCCTTGTCGACGAAAGGAACGAGCGATCGGCTGAAAGCGCGTCAAAACCTGCATTCGGCCTCCATGTCCTCGCCGCGAGGTCGACCGAGCCAGCGAGCCGGCCAGCCCCACAACCGGGAACTGCCCGGCGGGGCGACCAGCCTCATGTCAATATTGAAGCTTTATTGAGAGCTAATGTCAAGAAATATCTCGATTTCCACCTTGCGTCCCGCGGCCGCTCGCTTTTCACGCTCGCCGGCACACGCGCCGGCTCCGGGGTTCGGGCGGTGTATCGTGCCTGACGACTTTGCTGTTGAAGTTCAGCCAATATGTCCCCTTAACTGTTCAGCGAAAATGTCACCCCCTTTGGCATAAGCGGTCGATGCGATTTAGGTCGGTGTCGGTTCTGATCACGGCTATTTTGGGAGGTACTCTAGGTACTGTCCCTTATGAGATCGTGCGTTATAAGCGAAATGCGGCGGTCTTTTTTTCCGCCGGTTGTTTGGCTCTGCGATTTTTCTTTCTTTAGCCCAGCGATAATGGCGCCGCAGAGTTCTTAGCGGGGTTTGGACTGCGGGAGCAGGGGTCTCTACAAGCAGCTCGTTTTTGTAATACACCCGCCAGCGACCATCGAGCAGCTGGCGCAGCTCAACCCGAGCCTGGGCGTAACCTCGGCGACGCGGCCCCGGCGGGATATCGAGGATCATTCCTGAGAGCCGCACGGCATTATCATTGCCGACGGTGGCCTCATAGCGAAAGCTGCAGATCCGATCCAGATCGAGTTCTTTAGGTAAAGGGCGCCAGGCCCCTTGGCTTTGCCGGGCTGGCTTACCAAAGCGCCAATTGAAATCGGTTCTAAAAGAGCCGTTTAGAAAAAGCGTGGCCTTTTCAGGGCTAGTGATCCGAGCCAGCCTGAGTTCCTGGACTAAGCGATCTTGTAGGGTATTAAACAGCCTCTCCACGCGTCCCTTGGCTTGAGGCGAAAGCGCAAAGAGGGGCTGAATGCCTAAAGCCAAAAGCGCCTGAGTCACCTGCGTGGGCGTTTGTTGACCGGCGAGCTGCTCCTGGAGCGTCCAGTGATCGTCGTTGCGATGGAAGATGCCATGACGATCCATGTAAATGGCCCAGGGGATGCCGTGCTCCAGGATGATCTGTTTTAGACAGAGCAAATAACTCTGCGCATCTTCCTGCGGTGCAAACACGCCGTAGAGCAACTTCCCCGTTGCATCATCGATCACCGCCACCAAACTGCACTCGCCCAAGTCCTTCCCGAACCACCGATGGGCACTGCCATCCCATAACAGCAGTGCCCCCTCCTGGGCTTTGCGCTCCCGGCGCCTGTAATGGCGCTTTACCCCACGCTTTCGTACCGCGGCGATGCCGGCTCCTCGCAATATTCGCCTCACCGTAGAGCGCGATAAGTCGACCTTTTCTTTCTCTTTGAGCTTCTCGGCAAAATGCGTGTCGTTCAACCCGTGATAGCGTCCCCCCGCCAATTCGATCACCTTCTGAACTGTCGCGCAGCGGGTCTTGTTCCACGCCGGCTTGCCGCAATTGCCGTGAAGCAGGCCCAAAGCTCCTCCCGCTCTCATCTTGCGCCTCAGCCGCTTCATCTGACGCACCGAAACCCCCAAAAGCTTTGCTCCCTTGCCCACGCCCTCCCGCCCCTCCAACGTCAACCGCACCACGTGCACACGATGCAACTCTTGCTGACTCACCCTTATCTCCCTCTCGCTCATCCGACCCCCTCCTTGGCAAAGAAAATCCTAGCTCAGAGGGTGACATAATCGCTGAACAGTTTTGGGGTGACATTTTCGCTGAACTACCACATGCCTGACGACTTTGCTTGACAGCGGCGAGCGGCGCTTGATAAATGCCGGTGGTCGAAAGGCAGCAGCCTCGCAGTTCTTCCTCGGAGGACTCTATGCGACACCGCGCCTGGCAAAGGCCGGCGGGGTTAGCCGCCATCGGCGTGTGCTCCGCGGCCGTCGTCCTCGCCAGTTTGATCTCGGCTGCGCGCTGGGTCCAGCGGCCGTTCCCGGGATTTTTCGTCCACGCCAACCTCACTGTCGGTCCCTATTTCCTGCCGCAGTGGACCGGCACCGTCTTCGGTCTCGAGACGTTCGATCGCGTGAGCCAGGTGAACGGGTCGCCGATCGCCGACAGGGAGCAGCTCTATACCTTCGTCCGGAGCGCGCCTCCGGGAACGTCGTTCGAGTACACGATCGAGCGCGGCGGCGAATCGCGCAGGATCGCGGTGCCGTCGATGACGTTTTCGTTCCACGACTGGGTGCTGAGCTTCGGCTTGTTCCTCCTCATGGGGAGCGCGTTCCTGCTCATCGGCGCGGCGCCTTACTATTACCGCTCGACCTCGCCGGCGGTCTTTCCCCTGTGCTGGATGGTGGTCAACGTCTTCGTCTGGTTCGGGACGACGTTCGATTTCGTGACCGCCGGCGCCTGGCCGAAGGAGATCCGGATCTTCGCGTTCACGCTGACGCCGAGCGCCGGCGTCCACCTCGGGTTGTGCCTTGCCGACCCGCGCCGCCTCCGGCGTTTCCGCCGCACGATCGTGGGCGCGATTTACGGAGTATCGGTCGCGCTCGGGACGCTCTACGCCGCGACCTTCGACCATCCTGCGGGCTGGTGGACCCCGGTCTATCGCGCAGGCTACGCCTATGCCTGCGCGGCGGCCCTGGTTTTTCTCGCGCTCCTCGCCGCGGGGTTGCGGGAAGCCTCGTCCGACGTGGAACGATCACGACTGCGCGTGATGGCGGTGGGCGCGGCTTTCGGGTTTTTCCTGCCGACCCTCGGGGCGGTGTTGGCTAGCTCGTTCCGCTGGCCGATTCCCTACAATGTGTCGCTCATTCCGACGATCTTCTTTCCCCTGTCGGTCGCCTACGGCCTTCTGAAGTACAGCCTCTTCGATCTCGGCAATGCGCTCAAAGCCGGACTGAGCCGCTTCGCTCTGTTCCTGGTGCTGATGGTGCTGTACGCCGCCGTGGTGCTCCTCGTCGGCCCCTCGGTGGGCCTCACCAACAAAGATCCGTTGATTCCGGTTTTCTTCGCGATCGTGGTCATTTCGGTGTTCAATCCCGTGCTGCGGCGGATCGAGGCGATGGTGGACCGGTTCATCTTCCGCCAGGAATACGATCCCGTCGAAGTCCAGAAGGAGGTGAGCCTGTTCCTGCGGTCGCTGGCAACAGCGCGCGAGCTGGCCGCGGGCTTCATCACCCGCGTGACCGCGCTGCTCAGGATCCAGCAGGGGTGTCTCGTCTACCGGCCGCAGGGCAAGAAAGAGCTGGTCGTTACGGGAACCGGCAGGCGGGTTCTCGACGGGGGGAGGGTCGCGGCGATCGCCCGGGAGGTTTGGGACGAGCGCGGCCGCTCGGCCTATCAGGGAATCTCCCGGGGAGAGGTCGAGACCGATCCGGTGCTGAGGGAGAAACGCGTGGAGCTGGCGGCGATGTTCGAGGCGATGGAGGCCGAGGTGCTGTTTCCGGTGGTTTTCGAGGACGAGGTGCGGGGACTGGTCGGCTTCGGCGCCAAAGCGTGGGGGAGGGAGTACACGGCCGAGGACCTCCGCCTGTTGGGGACGCTGACCGACCAGCTGGCGCTGGCGCTGGAGAACGGGAGCCGCTACGAGGATTCGGAAGCCGCCAAGGAAGAGTATCGCCGGCTCTACGACGAGGCTGAGGTCGCAAAACGGAAGCTGATCGAATCCGATCGGGTGAAAAAACAGTTCGTCGCCAATATCTGCCACGAGCTGCGAACGCCGGTGAGCACAATCCTCGGGTACGGAGAGATTTTGCTGGACCCGCAATTCCGGGGCGATTCCCGGGCCATACTCCAACGGCTGATCGACAACGGCCAGGATCTCTCGCAGTTGATGGACAGCCTGCTCGACTTTTCCCAGCTCGAGGCGGACGCGCTGCCGAATCAGCTCGAGCCGGTGAACCTCCGAGAGATCCTGGGAGGGCTGGAGGTGATGACGCAGCGTCTCATCCGCGGAAGGCCGATCGAGTTCCGAATCCACATCGAGGCGGGGATCGAGACCGTCTACAGCGATGCGAGAAAAGTGCAGAAGATCCTGCTGCAGCTGCTCACGAACGCTCTGAAGTTCACCGAGAGGGGCGAGGTGGAACTGCGGATCCGGACGCTGCGGGAAGAGGGAGGATCGCGTCTGGAAATTGCGGTGGCCGACACGGGAATCGGAATCGACCGGAAGGACCACGAGCTCATTTTCGAAGATTTCCGCCAGCTCGACGGTTCGTCGACGCGCCATTACGGCGGGACCGGACTGGGCTTGAGCCTGTCCCGCAGGCTGGCGAAAGCCCTCGGCGGGACCATCCGGGTGAGCAGCGCCCTCGGAGCCGGGAGCGTTTTCAGCCTGATCTTGCCGATAACGCCGCCCGGCCCGGCCTCGCCGGCGCTGGCGGTTGTCAATTCCACCGATATGTTCTAGAAGGGACCTGCGGTCATGATTCGGTTGCGCCGTTTGACCATCGTCGCTCGCGACCCCGTGTCGTTGAGCGAGTTCTACCGGCGCGCGTTCGATCTTCAGAGCGCGCCCGGGGACGGCGCCGCCGTCTGCCTCTCCGACGGCGAGTTCAGCCTGGAGCTTGTGGCGCAGACGCCGGGCGTTTCCCCCGGTCTGCGCTCGCTGGGCTTTTCGGGCATCGATCGGGCGTCTCTCGAGAGCCGGCTCGTGTCGGCCGGCGTTGTGCCGGTCGCTGAACAGATCGGGGACGACCGGCTTTTCTCGGATCCCGACGGCAACCTTCTCGTTGGTCGCGCCGGGAGCTTCCCCGTCTCGCCGAGCCGCGGTCCCGCGCCGATCCGGCACGCGGCGCTGTACACGCCGGATCCGCGGCGGCTGGCGGATTTCTACTGTCGGGTGCTGGAAATGCGGGAAGTCGACGGCACCGACCGCGGGTCCATTTTCGTTTCGGACGGCTATTTGAATCTCGCCTTGCTCTTCCGGAGGACGGAAGAGAAATTGGGGCTCAACCACTTCGGGTTTCACGTGCGCAGCAACGGGGAGCTGCGAGCTCGAGTGGAGAAGGCGGGCGCCGATCGCGGCGCCAAGAGACCGGACCGAATCCCGTTTGCCGAATATCGAATCCACGATCCGGAAGGAAACGGCATCGATATCTCGGAGAAAGGCTGGAAGGCTTAGCGGGGCGAATTCTCCGCCGCCGGGGCCGAGGAAACATGGCCGTGATGAAAGGCGACGAATTTCTGGAGGAGCTGCTGCGGCCCGTGCGCGAATTCTGTCGTGCTCTGGAGAGCGTGCCGCCCGCTTACAGCTATATTCCTCTGCAAACCGACGAGCAGAGGATCCGCGTGATGCAGAGCCGGCTGTTCAACGAGCTGCGCGCCGCCGATCTGTTCGGCGCCTGGCTCAAGACCACGCCCGAGCTCGACGTGAAGGCGCAGATGGCGGAATCGGCGCATGAGGAAATGGTCCACGCGGAGCTGCTGTCCAGGCGCATCCGCGATCGCGGCGGAGAACCGTTCGACTACAAGCCGTTGCCGGCCCAGATCGCGATGTTCAACGCGATGGAAGGGCTGAGCGATACCTGCGAACGCATCGCCGCGCTTTCGCTCGCCGGCGAGACGGTCGCCAACCATTTAATCGCCATGTGTCTCCGGTCCGACGCGGTGCCGGAATGGATCAAGCAGCCGTATCGAAAGATCACGGTCGACGAAGAAGGGCACGGCAGCGCGCCGCAGGAGTTTCTCAAGCGCTACGCGACAACCGACGAGCGCCAGGACCGCGTGCGCCGGGCCGTGGCCATGCGGATGGTGCTGTTTCGCGAGTATCTGGCGAGCCTGGATCGCTGGGCGACCGGGAAAGATCGCTGGTAGCGTCCTTGAAGAGGGGGCCGCGCTCGGGCGCGGTGAAGAGTTCGGGGGGGATCCATGAAAGGGAAGCGGGTTTTTGCTCCGGCGGCGGCGCTCGTCGGGGTCGCATTGTTTGCGGGCTTGTATGCGAAGGGGCTCGCCGGCCAGCCGGCGGGGGCGAAAGGTGTCGCCATCGACCGCGACGACATAGGCGGCGTCGTCACCGGCGCGAAGGGCCCCGAAGCGGGCGTCTGGGTGATCGCCGAGACCAGGGATCTGCCCACCCGCTTCGCCAGGATGGTCGTGACCGACGACGAGGGGCGGTACGTGCTGCCCGATCTGCCCCAGGCGACGTACGACGTCTGGGTGCGCGGATACGGGCTCGTGGACTCGCCAAGGGTCAAGGCGAGGCCAGGAAGGATTCTCAACTTGAAGGCCGTCGCGGCGCCGAACGAGGCCGCGGCC
Organism: Candidatus Zixiibacteriota bacterium; assembly: GCA_035574315.1. Classification (NCBI taxonomy): domain Bacteria; kingdom Pseudomonadati; phylum Candidatus Zixiibacteriota; species Candidatus Zixiibacteriota bacterium. The sequence continues at coordinate 121,917 of DATLYW010000016.1, read as the reverse complement.
GCGCAGTACTATCCGGCGATCTACTGGTATTCGATGCTCAAGATTCCGGACAAGAACGAGTTCGGTGGCAAAGGGAAGATTCCGGCCAAGGTGACGCAGGAGGAATGGCTCACGCACCTGAAGAACCGGAGCTGCGTGGGCTGCCACCAGATGGGCCAGCTCTCGACCCGGACGTTTCCGAAGAACGTGCCCTATCCGCTGGGAAAGTTCGCGAGCTCGGAGGAAGCATGGTTCCGCAGGGTCCAGTCGGGCCAGTCAGGGGACCGGATGTTCTCGACGCTGGTCAAGGACCTCGGCGGCGCTCCCTTCAAGTATTTCGCCGACTGGACCGATCGCATCGCTAAAGGTGAGCTGCCCCATGCCAAGCCCCCGCGCCCGCAGGGCGTCGAGCGCAACATCGTCGTCACCACCTGGGACTGGCTCGACGAGAAGCACTACCTCCACGACCTGATCGCTTCCGACCGGCGCCATCCGACAGTCAACGCTTACGGTCCCCTCTACGGTTCCGCGGAATACAGCACGGATATCATTCCAGTGCTCGACCCGGTCAGGCACACCGTGAAAAACATGGTTGCGCCGGTGCGTGACGCCAACGTATCGGAAGCGCTCGGCCCGGGCCACGCGGCGAGCGACCGGCTGATGCAGCCGTCGCCGTACTGGGGCTCCGAGAAGATCTGGAGCAACAAGACGAACAACCACAATGCGATGTTCGACCGGAAGGGACGGGTCTGGTTCGCGGCGAGGTTCCGCAACGCCGACAATCCGGCTTTTTGCAAAAAGGGATCGGACCATCCGTCGGCGAAGCTCTTTCCGCTCGAGCGAAACAACCGTCAGCTGACGATCTTCGATCCCAGGACCGGGGAGTACACCTTCGTCGACACTTGCTTCGGCACGCACCATCTGCAGTTCGGGTACGACGCCAACGACACGCTCTGGACCAGCGGCGGCGGTCCGGTGGTCGGCTGGGTCAATACCCGGTTGCTGGACGAGACCGGGGACATCGCGCGGGCCCAGGGTTGGACGGCACTGGTCCTCGACACCAACGGCAACGGCAGGCGCGACGCCTACGTCGAGCCCAATCAACCCGTGGATCCGACCAAGGACAAGCGAATCGTGGCGAGCTTCTACGCCGTGATGCCGAGCCCGGTCGACGGCTCCGTCTGGGGCTCGCAGTTCGGCTATCCCGGGTCGATCGTGCGTCTCGTCCCCGGTCCCAACCCGCCGGAGACGGCGCTCGCAGAGATATACAAGGTGCCGCTCCCTGGATTCGGCGTCCGTGGCGCCGATATCGACCGCAACGGCGTGGTCTGGGTGTCACTGGCGAGCGGCCATCTGGGCAGCTTCGACCGCCGGAAGTGCAAGGGCCCGCTCAACGGCCCGAAAGCCACGGGCGACCACTGCCCCGAAGGCTGGTCGTTTTACCGCTATCCCGGACCGGGCTTCCAGGGACTGGGCGACAACAGCGCCGAGTCGAGCTACTATACATGGGTGGACCACCACAACACCTTCGGGCTCGGCGAAAACGTGCCGATGTCCACGGGCAATCTGAACGACGGGCTGATCGCGTTCAAGGACGGCAAGATGATCGTCCTGCGGGTTCCGTATCCCCTCGGATTTTACGCCAAGGGGTTCGACGGCCGCATCGATGACCCGAAGGCCGGCTGGAAAGGGCGGGGACTGTGGACGACCAGCGGCGATCGCGCTCCCTGGCTGAAGGAAGGGGGTCGGGGGGCCAAGGCCGTCGCGGTTCACTTTCAGCTACGGCCGCACCCGCTCGCGAAATAGTAAGCCGCGGTCAGATTCGCTCGCGCGCGTACTCGCAGCGCGGGCAGACCCGGGGCGAGGCCGCCGCCAGCACCGGCCAGCCGCATTCGGCACACGGTACGACCGGCTCGCCGAGCATTCCCCGGACCATGGTCCCGCAGCGCCGACCGCCGCAAGGACCGGTTCCCACTCCGGTTCGGCGGCTCACCTGCTCGAAGGTCCTGGCCCCCGCCTGGATGGCCTTGAGAACCGTTCCCCTGCGGATCTTGTTGCAGAGACAGGCAGGCTTGAGGTTTTCGAGAACCGCCTGCTCGTGCCCTTTTTGCTCGGGTTTATCGATGACGCGCGACCTTTCGCTTCTTGCGGTTACGCATCCAGTTTAGCACATTCACCCGCCCGCTCCACGCTGAGATGTGCAACGGCGGCACCGGCTGCGTCAAGACCGGCGTTGGCCCGGCGGAGACCTCGAAGAAATCCCGAACGCGGAGCGGGGCAGCAGCGATCCGGAGCGAGCCCACGGTCTCTTGCGCTATTTCGTCGCGACGACCAAAGCAGAGGTAAGCGGCGGAGGCAGGTCGACCCGGCGCACCCCGGAGAGCCCCGCCTGCTCCATCCAGTGCCGGATTTCGGCAAACGTGTAGCAGCGGCCGGATGCGGTCGTGAGCAGCATCAGGATGGAGAAAACCGCCCCGACCGGGGGCCGAATGGCGTCGTCGTCCAGGATGTGGTCTTTGACGATGACGAGACCGCCGGGCCGCAGGCACCCGGAGAGCTTGGCGAACAGCCGGCGGTTCTGCTCGTCCCCTTCTCCGTGAACGATGTTGGAAAGAAAAACAGCGTCATAGGTTCCCGGGATGTCGTCGCTCCGGTAGTCGCCGGCGATCAGGCTGAAACGTTCGCTCAATCCGGAACCGCGGACGTAACGCTCGGTGATTTTCATCGTCCCCGGAAGATCGAAGATCGTGACGCGGAGGGCGGGAAAGCGGCGACAGAGGTAAATGGGATAGGTGGCAGGCCCGGAGCCCACGTCGAGAAGCTCGCCGATCCGGCTCCAGTCGAGGGCGTCGGCGACGATCTCGGCGTCGCCCCGGGCCCGGACGAGCGAATCCATCGCGGCGATGAAGATCTCGGTCTGGGCGGGGTCTCCCTGATACATGTCGGGGGGCCGCGCCGGCAGGCCGGAGCGGACGGCGTCAGCGAGATTTTCCCAGCAGCGCCAAAGCGATGCCTCGAACAGGATCATGTCGCCGAGATAGCGCGGCGACCCGCGTACCAGATAGCGCCGGGCCGCCGGTGCCGGGACGAAGCCCTGGCCGGTTTTTTCCAGAAGGCCGAGGGCCGCCAGCGCGTTGAGCAGCAGCCCGGTGGCGCGTGGCTCGGTTTCCAGTCGGCGAGCGACGCCGGCGGCGTCCTCCGGCCGGTCGGCGAGGGCTTCGAAAACCCCGAGTTGAACGGCGGCCTGCACGATACGGGCCTCGGCGTGGCCGGAAGCGAGTCGAGCGAGATCGGTAAAATCCATTGCAGCTCCCCGCGACGCTTCAGGATCGTCCGGCCGGGCGCGGCCGGAGGCCCCGCGAGCGCAGCGTCGTCACAAGGGCTCGATGATCCGGTAGGTTCGGCTCTTGGGTTTGAGCGGCGCGACGATGCCGTTTTTCACCATGCCGCGGATATCCCGGTAGGCGGTATCCCGGTCCACCTCCGCCAGCCGCTGGTACTCCGCGGTGGAAAAGGTCTTGCCGTGGCAGTAGGCGTAGGCCAGCAGCTTTCGCTGCCGGAAGTTGATCTCGGCCGTCTTGAACTGGTTGAGCCAGCGCAGCGTCTCATCGTCGTAGATCGGCGTATTGTAGAGCGTCACGGTAAACATGAAGCCCTCCGTGGAGAACTCCGGCGAGCGCAGCCCGTAATGCTCCATTTCCCGGAACATTCTCGGCACGCCTTCCCCCATCTCGCGCACATAGCCGAGATCGGCGAGGACCCGCACGATCAAGGGGTTGCGCGAGAAGTGGATGCTTTTCTGGCGCCGCAGCTCGTCGAGGGTGACCGGGGAAGGCGGGAGCCCCGGGCTGCGCACCTCGATGCGATCGTCGAACATCCAGACTTCGATCGACGCGCCGGTCAAGGAATAATCGCGGTGCGCTACGGCGTTGACCAGAGCTTCCTGCCAGGCGAAGGTCGGATACTCGAGCCGCTCGCGAAAAAAAAGATCGTAAAGAATCGTGCGTTCGCGAATGTGCTCCTTGATCCGGCCGACAGCCTCGTCGATCAAGCGCACGAGCGGTCCCTCGAAGCGGATTCGCTTCACGACGTTCAGGGAAGCGCCGTACTGCCGCTCGGTTCCCTCGTATTTCACGAAGTCGATTCCCGAGCGCGGGTGCCACGACACGGGATCCTTGCCGAACAGCAGGAGCGCCGCCATGTTCGGGGCGGGATCGCCGCGGGAGCGGTCGAGCAAATGATAGGCCTGCGCCAGGATCACCCGCGGGTCACGCGGATCGTCGAGCCGGGAGGCGAAGGCGGCAACCGCGTCCTCATCGAGGTCGTTCCAGGTCGCGCCGAAAGGCTGCTGCCGCTCGTAGGAAACCGCGCGCTTGGCATCCTTGAGCCGTTGAATCTGCTCGGATGGAAGAGACGGCGTTTCGCAGGCGATGCGATAGAAGGAGCGGCCGCCCGAGACGCGGTAGATCTCCACTCCGGAACCGACCTCGAATTTCAGCAGCTGCAGATTGCCGAGATTGAACTTTTCCGTCGTCGCGGCCAGCGGCGGCGTGAGCAACGTCTGCGGCGCCTGGATGAGGGCATGGATCTCGTCGCGATCGTAAGGGATCCCCGTCACGCTGCGGTCGGGCTCCACGCCGACCAGCAATGTGCCGCCGTCGGCGTTCGCCATGCCCGAAAGGACACGCACGAGCTCGCGGGCGAGATCGTCCTCCTTTTTTTTCTGAGGAGCCCCCCGCCGGTGATCGTAGGCGCTGATGAATTCCAGGAATTGGCCTCGTTCCTGTTTGAGCAGCCTTCCGATTTCCTCGCCTTGCCCAACCATACTCGTCGACGTTCATCGAACGGCCGCCGGAACGGCTTCGGCGAGAGGGGAACCGGCCCTTCCGGCCGTGAAGCGCAGGCCCTTTCCGGCTAGACAGCCCGGGAACCGGATGCCGTCGCTTCGCCACGATCGGCCGCGTTCAGGCGGACGATCTCGAAGACCATTCGAGCGGAGAGATTCAGATCCTTCAGGTCCAGCCACTCCTTGACCGTGTGGATCTCGCGCATTCCCGTCGAAAGATTCGCCACCTCGAGCCCTTTCTGATTGAGAATATTCGCGTCGCAGCCGCCGCCCGTCGCCATGGTCTTGATCTCGACGTCGAGGTTCTTCGCCGCGGCGCGGACCAGCCGGACGATCGCCGAATCGTCCGGCACCTCCATGCGATCGTAGTCTCGTTCGATCCGGGCTTCGACGCGCGCGGCCACGCGGGTGCCGCCGGTAACCAGCGTGTGGCGTGCCGCGGCTTCCTGGAGGCAGCGCAGCATGTGCTCCGTCTGCGCCTCGAGCTTTTCCCGGCTGTGGCTCCGCGCCTCCCCGCGCAATATCACGGAATTGGGTACGATGTTGACCGCCATCCCGCCCTCGATCAGGCCGATGTTGGCGGTGGTTTCGTGGTCGATACGACCGAGTTTCATCGCGGCGATCCCCTCGGCCGCGACCTTGATGGCGCTGATGCCCTTTTCGGGGCAGACGCCCGCATGCGCCTCCAGCCCGTGTACGTGGAACTCCAGCCGGTTCGCCGCGGGGGCCTTGGTGAAGAGGAAGCCAACCGAATCGCTATCGAGAACGAGGCCGGTCTTGGCGCGCAGATGCCGGGTATCGAGGCACTTGGCACCGATCAGCCCCGCCTCTTCGCAGATCGTAAAGACGATGTCGAGATCCCCGTACGGAACGTTGTTCTCCTGAAGCGCGCGCACGACCTCGCAAATGATGGCAAGGCCGCTCTTGTCGTCGCCGCCGAGGACGGTGCGGCCGTCCGTGCGCAGGATGTCGCCCTCCAGGATCGGCACCACCCCTTCTCCAGGAACCACGGTATCCATGTGCGCGGAAAGAAGCAGCGGCGGAGCGTCCGCGGCCGTCCCGTCGATCCGCGCGATCACGTTGCCGACGTTGCCGCCGACCTTGTCACCGGCGTCGTCGATCAGGACACTGGCGCCCAGCTCCTCCAGCTCGCGCTTGAGCCGGAGCGCGATATCGCGCTCCTTGCGCGACAGGCTGTCGATCTTAATCAGCTCGATCAGAAGGTTCTTGAGACGTTCGGGGTTGATCAAGACAGGCCTCGCGTTGCAGGTCCGGTGAATTCCGCCACGACGTCACACTCTGCCACAGTCGCCGGCTCAAATCCAACCGCCGGAGCGGCGAGAACAGCGCCGGAGCAGGGGGCGTCACGGCCGACGCGAATAGACGTTCGTCGCCGTGCCGTAGAACGCTTCGGCGGCTTCCATCAGAGTCTCCGATAGCGTGGGGTGCGGGTGTACCGAAAGGGCGATGTCTTCCGCCGTCGCCCCCATCTCGACGGCGAGCACGCCCTCGCTGATCAGCTCTCCGGCGCCGACGCCGACGATGCCGACTCCGAGCACGCGCTCCGTTTCCGGGTCGATGATCAGCTTGGTCAGACCGTCCGGGCGATCGAGCGTGAGAGCGCGGCCCGAAGCTCCCCAGGGAAACTTGGCGATCCGCACCTCGATCCCGCGCTCTTTCGCTTCGGTCTCGGTGAGGCCGCACCAGGCCACCTCCGGATCGGTATAAACCACCGCGGGGACGACGACGTCGTCGAACGAGCTGGGTTCTCCCAGAATCGCCTCGACCGCGACCCTGGCCTCCCTGGCCGCGCGGTGCGCCAACAGGGCGCCGCCGTTGACATCGCCGACGGCGTAGATGTGCGGATCGTCCGTGCGCTGCTGGGCGTCGCACTTGATGAAACCCTTCTCGTCCTTCTTGACGCCCGTGTTTTCCAGCCCGAGATCGCCGTAATTCGGCACGCGCCCGACACTGACCAGCACCCGGTCGTACAATTCTTCGCGCCGCTCCTGGCCGGTTTCCATGGTGACCTTGATTTGCTTACCGGCCGTTGCCATCTTCAGTACCTTGGTGTTGACGCGGATTTCCCTGAACTCCTTTTGGGCGGCGCGCAGCACCGGGCGGACGAGGTCGGGATCGATTCCGGAGAGGATGGTGGGCAGGGCTTCCAGCATCACGACCTTGCTGCCGAGGGCAGCGTAAACGGTTCCCAGCTCCATGCCGATGTAGCCGCCCCCGACCACCAGGAGATCCTCGGGGACGTCCTGGATTTCCAGCGCTTCCGTGGAGGTCATGATCCGCTTGTTGCCGAGGTCGAAGGCCGACGGCATCGCGGGTCGGGAGCCGACCGCGATGATTGCGTGCTCATAGGCGATGAATTTCTGACCTTCCGCCGTCTCCACCCTCAGCGTCCGCGAACCTTCGAAATGGCCGCGGCCGTGGACGACCCGCACGCCGCGCTTCTGCGCCAGCGTGCGAATTCCTTCGCCGAGCTTTTCGAGGATCGAATCTTTCCAGGCGCGCAACTGCTCGAGGTCGATCCCCGGCGGATCGAAAACGATACCGCGCGACCTTGAACGGTGGGCCTCCCGGAGGATCTCCGTGGCATGGAGCAGCGCCTTGGACGGGATGCAGCCGGTGTTGAGGCAAACGCCGCCGAGGCGGCGGTTCTGCTCGACCAGCGTCACCTGCTTGCCCCGATCCGCCGCGTAGAACGCCGCGGTGTAACCCCCGGGTCCCGCGCCCAGCACCAGCACTTCCGTCTTCATCGGTTCCATGGGCTTATCTAGGCTCGACCTCGCTCTCGGGAAAGGACTCGAGCGCCGCCGTCACGTCGTTCAGAAAGCGCACCGCATCGGCGCCGTCGAGCACCCGATGATCGTAGGAAAGACAGAGCGGCAGCAGCGTACGGACGACGATCTCGCCGTCGCGCACGACCGGGGTGGGTTTGCCCCGGCCCACCCCGAGGATGGCCACCTGCGGGGCATAGACGATCGGCGTGAAGCAGCCGCCGCCGATGCTCCCCTGGTTGGAGATCGTGAACGTGCCGCCCTGCAGCTCCTCGAGCGAGACCTTGCGTTGTCGCGTTTTTTCCGTGAGCCGGAGGAGCTCGGCGGATAATTCCAGGAGGTTCTTCTTGTCCGCATCGCGCAGCACCGGAACGATAAGGCCCGCTTCCGTGTCGACCGCGACGCCGATGTGGTAATAGTCCTTGTAGACGATCTCGCCGGCCTCTTCGTCGATGCTCGAATTGACTCGCGGGTGCTTCTTCAGAGCCCCCGCCACGGCTTTGACAATGAACGCGGTCAGCGTCAAGCGCGCGCCCCGCTGATCGTACACGCTTGCGTACTTCTCACGGAGCGCGACGAGGCCGGTGATGTCGCAGTCGCCGAACTGGTCGATTTTCGGGACCGTGGTCCACGAGGCGGCCATGCGCCGGCTTACCGTCCGCCTGAGCGCCGACAGCCGCTCGCGCCGCACCGGCCCCCATTTCTCGAAGTCGACGACGTCCACGGCGGCCAGCCGGGAGGGAGCAGAGTCCGCGTGCGGGCGCGCCGGCGCCTGGCGTGCCGTCTCTTCGAGGCGTCGAATGTACTCGCGCAGATCCGCGAAGGTAATACGGCCGCCGCGCTCGCTGCTCTGCACCCGGGTGAGGTCGATGCCGAGCAGGCTCGCGATCCTGCGAACGGCGGGGGCGGCGGGGGGAGGCAGGCCGCCGGCGGCCTCGCGGCGGTAATTCTCTTGGGCGGGTTCCCGGCGGGCCGGGGCGGCGGGGGAAGGGCGCCGTGGCAGGGTCCTGCTGGGTCGCTCCGTCGTCGCACCCGAGGCCGGTGCGCGTTCGCGGCTTCCAGCACCGGCTTCCGCCACCGCGGCGATCGAGATCAAGACCTGGCCGACGGTTACCTCCATGCCCTCCCGGACGTGGATCTTGGTGACGGTTCCGGATTCGGGCGCGGGAATGGAGCCGACCGCCTTCTGGGTTTCGAGCTCCATGATGGGCTGGTCTTTGACGATCTGTTGCCCCTCGGAAACGAGGATGCTCACCACCGTCCCCGATTCTACACCTTCAGCGAGCTGCGGAAGCCTGACGTCCATCCTGGTGCTCTCGAATCGAGCCGGTTTTACAAGTGGAAGGGAAACGGCTTCTCGGGATCGACTCCGAGCCGCTTGATGGCGCCCTCGACCGTCCGGGCGGGCAGCGATCCTTTCTGGTAGAGGGCGTAAAGCGTGGCGATCACGATCATGGCGGCGTCCACTTCGAAAAAGCGCCGCAGGCGAGCGCGAGTATCGCTGCGGCCGAAGCCGTCGGTTCCCAGCGTGGCAAGCCCTCCCGGAACCCAGGGGGCGATCTGATCGGGAACGATCTTCATGTAGTCGGAGACGGCGACGAAAACGCCTTCCTCGTTCTGCAGCAGGGACTCCAGATAGGATTTCTTCTGGGGCGCCGCCGGGTGGAGCATGTTCCACCGGCGCGTGCGCAGGGCGTCGCCGCGCAGAAGCTTGTAGCTGGTCGCGCTCCAGACGTCGGCCGACACATCGAACTGCTCGGCCAGAATCTCCTGCGCGACGAGCGCTTCGCGGATCAGCGGGCCGCTGCCGAAGATATGGGCCTTGTGGCTTCTGCCCTTCTGCGCGGCCTTGAATCTGTAGAGGCCCTTCAGGATACCTTCCTCCACGCCCGGCGGCATTTCGGGCATCTCGTAGCTTTCGTTGTAGAGCGTCAGGTAGTAAAACCATTCCTCGCCGTCGGCGTACATGCGGCGGATGCCGTCGTGAACGATCACGGCCAGCTCGTATGCGAAGCCGGGATCGTAGGTGAGCAACGTCGGGATCGTGCTCGCGAGGATATGACTGTGCCCGTCCTGGTGCTGCAACCCTTCGCCGTTCAGCGTGGTCCGCCCCGCGGTGGCGCCGAGCAAAAAGCCTTTCGCCTTGATGTCTCCGGCGGCCCACATGAGGTCGCCGATGCGCTGAAAGCCGAACATCGAGTAGTAGAAGTAAAACGGGATCATGTTGATCCCGAGATTGGCATAGGCCGAACCCGCCGCGATGAACGACGACATCGCCCCGGCTTCCGTGATTCCTTCCTCGAGGATCTGGCCGTCCTTGGCCTCGTTGTAGTAGAGCAGCGTCTCCCGGTCGACCGGCTCGTAGAGCTGGCCTTTCGGGGAGTAGATGCCGATCTGCCGGAACAGGGCATCCATGCCGAAGGTTCGCGCTTCGTCGGGGATGATCGGGACAATGCGCTTGCCGATCTCTTCATGGCGCAGCAGCTTGCCGAGCATGCGAACCATCGCCATCGTCGTCGACATGGTATGCTGCCCTGAGCCCCGGGTGAACTCCGCGTAATACGAAGCGTCAGGGACCTTCAAAGGCGCAGCGACCACCTTTCGCTGCGGCAAGAAGCCGCCGAGCTGTCGGCGGCGCTCGAGCAAATAGCGCGTTTCCGGACTGTCGAGCGGCGGCCGATAGAACGGGGTCTCCACGACCTCCTCGTCCGCCAGCGGGATATCGAAGCGCGTCCTGAACTCGCGCAGCTCGCGCTCATTGAGCTTCTTTTGCTGATGCGTGACGTTACGCCCTTCACCCGCCTCGCCGAGACCGTACCCTTTGACGGTCTTGGCGAGGATCACCGTGGGCGAGCCGCGGTGCTCGACTGCGGCCTTGTAAGCCGCGTAGACCTTCTTCGGGTCGTGGCCGCCGCGCAGCAGCTTTCGGATCTGCTCGTCGGTAAGGTGATTGACCATTTCGAGCAGCTCGGGATATTTGCCGAAAAAGTGCTTGCGCGTATAGCTTCCGGGCTCGACGGAGTATTTCTGGTAATCGCCGTCGACCGCCTCCTCCATCCGCTTGAGCAGCAGTCCCTTGTGGTCGGCCTGGAGAAGAGGATCCCAGTCGGAGCCCCAGATGACCTTGATGACGTTCCAGCCCGCGCCGCGAAACAGCGCCTCGAGTTCCTGGATGATCTTGCCGTTCCCCCGAACCGGACCGTCGAGCCGCTGGAGGTTGCAGTTCACGACCCAGATCAGATTGTCGAGGTTCTCGCGCGCGGCGAGCGTCAGCGCTCCGGAGGCCTCGGGCTCGTCCATCTCGCCGTCCCCGGCGAAACACCAGACCCGCGGCTCCCGGCCATCGAGCAGGCCCCGGCTGCGGAGGTAGCGGTTGAAACGGGCCTGATAGATGGACATGATCGGCGCAAGCCCCATCGAAACGGAAGGAAACTGCCAGAACTCCGGCAGGAGATAGGGGTGCGGATACGAGGGGAGGCCGCCGACCGGTGACAGCTCCTGACGGAAATGGTGCAGCTTCGGAGCGTTGATGCGCCACTCGACGTAGGCACGCGAGTAGATTCCGGGCGACGCATGGCCCTGGAAGTAGACCATGTCCGCGATCCCGCCGTCGTCGCCGCCGCGCAGGAAATGGTTGAACGCGACCTCGTACAGCGTCGCGCAGGACGCGTACGTGGAGATATGTCCCCCGATGTCGGGATGGAGCCGGTTCGCCTTGACCACCATGGCCATCGCGTTCCAGCGCACGTAGCTCTTGATCCGCCTCTCGATTTCCCGATTGCCAGGGTAGGGAGGTTCCTTTTCAGCTGGGATCGTGTTGATGTAGGGCGTGTTGACCGTGTAGGGGATGTTGAGCCCGGACGCGCGCAGGCGCGCGATCAACTCGTCGAGCAGGAGCGCCGCCTGCTCGGACTGTTCGTTTCTCAGGATGTACTCGAGGATGTATTCCAGCGAAGCGAGCCACTTCCGCCGGTCCTCCTGGCTCGGCTTGGAATTCGGCCGACCTCCCTCGATCGCCGCGCCGTCGGGCGGATCTTTTCTTTCCGCTTCCATTCCGGATTTCTCCCTACTATGGTGACAGCAGACAACAAAACGGAAGCAAAATCAACACAACTCGATGGAATATCTCGATCTGAGCTTCTCCGATCCCGCGCGAAATCTCGCCTGCGACGAAGCGCTGATCGAGTGGTGCGAGGCTGACGCGAGCCGTTGCGGCGTCCTCAGACTCTGGGAGGCGCCGAGCTACTTCGTCGTGCTCGGCCATTCGAGCCGCATGAGCGCCGACGTCGACGCCGAGGCATGCGCCCGGCGAGGCGTTCCGATCCTGCGCCGCGTGAGCGGCGGCGGCACGGTTCTCCAGGGACCCGGCTGCCTCAACTATGCTCTCGTCCTGAGCTACGCGGCGGATGGCTCGCTGGCGACGATCGGCGATGCGTTCCGCTTCGTGCTCCGCCGTCACGCGGAGCTCTTCGAGCGGCTTGCCGGAACGCGAGTTGCCGTCCAGGGGACCAGCGACCTGACCGCGCACGGGCGGAAATTTTCGGGAAACGCCCAGTACCGCAAACGGCGCTGCGCTTTGATTCACGGCACGTTTCTCCTCGATCTCGACGTCGAAATGGTGGAAGCCTGTCTGCGGATGCCTTCCCGCCGGCCTCCCTACCGGGGCGACCGCGACCATCGCTCCTTTCTCGGGAACCTTGGCCTCCCCGCCGCGGAGGTCCGGGAAGGGCTGAAGCGTCTCTGGGATGCCCGCGAGCCGCTCATCGCCGTTCCGTATGCAAGGATCGACGAGCTGGCCGAGCGCCGTTACCGGCAGCACGCCTGGTCGTTCAAGTATTGACGCTCGCTCGGGGCGCTAGGCCTCTCCGCGAGCCCTTCGGCGGCGCCGCAGGTACATGTGCACCGCCCGGTTGTAGAGCTCATCGACGGTGAACGTATCGCGCGCGGACCGGCGGCCGGACCCGTGCTCGTAAACGACCGTCGCGGAATGAGCCGACAGCCAGACGGTCGGTTTTTCCGCCTGCTTGCGGTCAAGGTGGTCGCCGATCACCCTGAGAAGTTGCGAAACCTGGTAAGCGTTGGGGGTTTCCTGGCTCTTACCGCGCCGGAGGCGCCCCTGGATGTCGAGCCACAGAATCGTCGAGAAGGAATAGGAGAGAGACGTTTTCGGCTCCGCGGGGGGCGCCGAGGCGGAATCGGAGGTTCGAGACGCGAGGATCGCGCTGAGAAATTTCCGGATCGAACTTTCGCGCGAGGGCGGCGGAGCCATCGTGCTTCGCGCCGGGTGGATCAGATACTGATGGCCTTCACTGCGAAGCTCGAACGTGTCGATTCCCAGAGATTCCAAGGACTGCCCGATTGCCCTGAAACACTGAGCGTGGGAGAGGTTTGCAGGCAGCATTGGGATTGCTTCGAGTCGCGCCCACTGTGCCACCGGGAACTTCCCGGTGTCAAACGAAAAACCTTCGCCCGAGGAAGCGGGGAGAGCATCGAGGGGCGCCCGTCGCAGCGGAGGAAGCTAACGTGGAAAAGGCAGCGCTCGTTGGGCTGCGCGAGGCCGGAGGACGCCGCGCCGGCCTGGAAAGGAATGGTGGCGGTGGAGGGAGTCGAACCCACGACGCCGCGGATATGAGCCGCGTGCTCTGACCAGCTGAGCTACACCGCCACGCAGGAAGTTAAACTAAGCTGCCTTCGATAAAACTTCAAGGCGCCCGACGAACCCGCCCGCCCCACTTCGACCCGACGGCGGTTCGCCGGATCTTCCTGCCCCCGCGCTCGATCTGGATGAGAACCTTTTTCTCGATTTCCAGACAGCTGAGCTTGTTGCCGTACACCAGCCCCGTATCCAGGCCGATTTTGTAGGGAAGATCGAAAAACACCTCCTGTGTCGGGGTATGGCCGAAGAGGACCGTATAGGGCAAGCAGTGGGGGTTGCGAATGAACTCGGCGCGAATCCACAACATGTCGGCGATGCTCTGATCCTCCAGGGATTTTTGCGGGTGGACGCCCGCGTGAACGCAAAGAAACTCGCCGGTAATGTAATAAGGGCGCAGTGTCTTGAAGAACTCGATATGATCGGGCGGAAGGCGCGCAGCGGCGAGCCCGGCTTCGGTCGGGGAGATGTCGTAGCTCCAGAGAGTGGCGATGCCGCCGTTGTACAGGAACGCGTCGCCGTGCTCGCCGGGCAAGCCGAGATAGGCCATCAACATGTCCTCGTGATTGCCTTTCAGAAAAACGGTGTCGCACAGCGCCGACTTGCGGAGATCGAGCAGATAGGAGACCACGCCTGCCGAATCCGGTCCCCGGTCGATGTAATCCCCGAGGAAAACGAGGCGATCGGACGCGCCCGGATTGAGCTGCTCGACGAGGCGGCGTACCTCGTTCAGGCAGCCGTGAATGTCGCCGATCACATAGCAGGCCATGATGACGGCATCCTAAGCCGGCCGGCGCGCCGGCGCAACCCGAGGCGAAATTGACCGGCTGGCGGGCTTTTGGTAACCTCGCTTGCGTGAAAGCGCGGGACCTCTACTCCAGCTATGTGCTGATCGCCGGGATCGTCGCCTTGATCATGGGCATCGGCAATTGGGCGGTCGGAGCGGTGGAAACGGCCAAATACCAGGCACTCTTGCAAAAGACTACGCCAACGGGGCTGGAGGAAAGCTATCGCAGCTTTCAGGAGCTAGACCACCAGAAAAACGAAGAGGTGCTGCGTAGGATCACGGAAGACCGGGAGAAATACAACGCGGCCCGCGTCAAGCTCAACTTCTTTTACATCGTGCTGAACGGAGGGCGCTGGATGTTTCTCCTGGGAACCATGCTGACGCTGGTGGGGGTGATGCGCTCGATTCGGCACGACAGCCGTGTGAAGATCGGTAAGCTCGAGCAATCTCCCAGGGATTCGGTCGCGTAGACAGAAAAGGAGCAGCTATTTCGACGGTTTCGACTTCTGGTATTTGCGGTAGTCGTAACCGGTCGCCATGGCCAGCAGGATGTCCTCCATGCCCCCGCTTTTCTCCCTTCGAAGGATCAAGAGCCGGTCGTAGAATTCCTTGAAGTCCTTGTAGATCCGCTGGCTGTCGTCGGCCTTGCGGAGATAGAAGTCCTTGATTCGCGTTACCGTGAATCTCAACGCGGAGAAGCGCAGCTCGTTGGGAAAGGAATCCCACTCCGGCAGCGAAAGCGGCCGGAGAGTTTCGTAGCCAGCGATCAGGGGTTCGAACCGCTCGATGCGATACCGTCCGTCCAGGAAGCAAAGGGCGTTGACCGCGGTCGCAAGGTCGTAGATCAGTTTCCCCCGACAAGCCGCTTCGAAATCCAGGACGCCGGTCAGGCGATTGCCCTTGAACTTGACGTTATCGGGGAATAAATCGCCGTGAATGATACCCTTCGGCAGATTATTGTCGAGATAGTTCTCGAGGTACGAAAATTCGTCGTCGAGCACCCGCACGATATTCTTCAAATGGGCGGGCAATTGCCGTCGCGCTTCGCGGTAGATGGCCAGGATACGGTTGAAGCCGAAGCGGTTCTCGATGCCTTTCTTGTACCCCCTGCCGATCAGGTGGAGGTTGGCGAGCGCGTTGCCCATCAGGCTCAGGTGCGCCGGGGTGAGTGATTCGTTCGGCAACTCCACCCCTTCGAGGTAGCGGCTGACGGTGACGATTTTTCCTTGAATCTCGACGTAAAACCTACCCGTCTTGGTCTTGATCGGCTGCAGGCAAGGGAAGCCCTGCTTTTTCAGATAAAACAGGAGATCGAGCTCCTGCTTGACCTCCAGTTCTCCCTTGACCTCATCGATCTTGACGAAAAAACGCCCCCGCTTGGTCTCGAGGAGATAATGGGTGTTGACCGAGCCGTTCCGGATCCCCGTATACGACGTGAGATCGCCCAGCAGAAACTCGTCAGCGATCCACGCGGCTTCTTTCTTGGTGAGGGGTGTATAAATGGCCATCGCTCAAGGACCAAGCTAACTACGCTAAATCTAATGGAAAAATTAACCGAAGTCAATAAAAAAATGTTCTCGCGTCCATAATCCGGCAATCACCGGTCAATAGAAAAGTAAAAACAATACCTTACATCTGCTCAAATCCTGGGCAAGACGCGCCCAACCCCGTCCCGCACCCCATGCTCCGGGGCGGCTCGGAAGGGCCTTTGAGCGTGTCCGGATGGTCGGACCGGGAAACCCCGCCGGGTGCGGCGAGCAAATTTCTTCTTGACAAGAGCGCGGGGGTTTCACTAATGTCCGTTCCCGGACAAAAACGGACCCGCCCCAGCTTTCTCCTGGTGGTCATCGCGCCGGCTCGCGACGGATGTGCGCGGGGAGCGGTCGGGGGAGGGGGATGGTCCGATGAAAATCGCGCACTAAGCATGGAGCGGGAGGTTCGATCGATGCCAACCGGCAGGGTCAAGTGGTTCAATAACTCCAAGGGCTATGGCTTCATCGAGAAAGAGGGCGGGGGGGACGTATTCGTCCATTACACTGCCATCGAGGGAGAGGGGTTCAAGACTCTCAACGAAGGACAGGTCGTCGAGTTCGAAATCGCCCAGGGCGAAAAAGGGCCCCAGGCCGTAAAGGTCGTAAAACTGTAACTCCATCCACCTGAAGCCCCGCCCGAAGACTGTTTCAGGCCCTCGGGCTTTTTTCCCTGGAGAGACACGCCGGCGGCCGTTTCGGTTCGCCCTGGCGCGGTTGAGCCCGGGGGCGAAAAATAGTAGCCTCAAATTGCTGACATGAATACGCAAAGCCTCGGCCAAAAGGATAGGTTCGGGCCGGACAAGCTGCTCGCCGAGACGGTGGTCCTCACCAGGCTGGACAAGGCGATCGGCTGGGCGCGGAAGTACTCTCTTTTCCCGTACCCGTTTGCTACCGCCTGCTGCGCCATGGAATACATGTCGCTTTCCATGTCTCCCTATGACATCGACCGATTCGGGGCGCTCCTGCCGCGGTTCAGCCCGCGTCAGGCCGATTTGTTCATGGTCATCGGGACGGTCAATCACAAGCTCGCTCCGGTCCTGAAAAGAGTTTACGAGCAGATGTCGGAACCGAAATGGGTCATGGCTTTCGGGGCATGTGCCTCCAGCGGAGGCTTTTACGACAACTACGCCACGGTCCAGGGGATCGACCGCATCATTCCGGTCGATGTCTATGTTCCCGGCTGCCCGCCGCGACCGGAAGCGGTCCTCGACGGACTCATGGAGCTGCAAAAAAAGATCGCCAGCCGGAAGCATCCTCTCGGCGGGCGCAACCTTTGACGCGCCGCCGATTATCGGAGGCGTCGCGGAGTATGGACGAGGAGAAGTCGGATCTCGCGACTCGAGACTGGTTTCACCGCGGGGTGATCACAAAGCTGTTCCCGTCGAACAGCACCGGCGTGGTCAGGACGGAAAGCGGGCGCGAGATCCCGTTTTCTTACGATTTCGTGATCCTGTGCGGGGCTGCCAGGTCCACCGCGGATCTGAAAGAGGGCGAACCGGTCGGCTACGATCTGGGCTGGACGCCGAGCGGGCTCAGGATTACCAAGATCAAGACTTATCCCCGATCTTCCGGCGAAACCGAAAACCCCGGCTAAAACGGTAGCGAAGTCAACGCCAGCAACTGCTTTCCGAGGATCTCCCCGACAAAAACCCCTAGCAGGGCAATATAAAAAAGTCCGGTCGCGGCCATGGTGTGGGGAATCAAAAGGGTTTTCCAGATCATCCACGAGAGGAACAAAGGCGCTGCCTGACCGACGAGGAAGCGGGCGGCGAGCAGGAGGGGATGGCTCTCCCAGGCCCGCGCTATAGCCGCGGCGGTACCGCCCCCGGTCGCAAGAAACAGGAGGCCGCAAAGAACCAGGAAGCCGGTTTGGGTGGCGAGGCTTTTTACAAAGAAGCGGAAGATACGGACGAAAGGCTCGATGCTCTGGCCTGTATCGATCAGGTACCAGTGGCCGATAAGCATACCGACCGTGACGCTCCCGAGCAGCAGGGCCGACAAAACGAAGCTCACGGGGTAGATCAGGCTCTCCAGCGACCAGACCGGACCGCGGGCGAATGAGCCGGCGCTCAACGCCAGCGCGGCAGTCCCGCTGAGGATGGCGGTGGAAAAGCTTCGGGCGCGGAATAGCGGCCTCTCGAGCCAAAGGGAAACCAGATAGCAGACAAAGGCGGCGACGAACAACGCGTCGAGGATCAGCGCAGCGCCCCCGTCGCGCAGGGGTTCCCGGGCTCCCAGGTAAAGCGAGACCCGTCCTCCGAAACTGAACAGGGCCATCACCAGAAGAACCGCGCCCGTGGACTTGTAAAACGCCCGGTCGAGCTCGTGGAACGGAGTGGCGGCCAAGGCGAAGAGTCCGCCGAGCGCCAGCTGGTGAAAGAAGATCAGGAACGTGACCGAAAATTCCATGTCAAGGGGCGGAGGGCTTCCGGGCCGCGTGGAGGCAAACGGCGCCGCAAAGGAATTTTTTCAGGCTCACTGACTCAAAGCCGCTCTCGATCATTCTCCGGCTCACCGCTTCCGGAGGATCGAATCGTTTCACGGATTCCGACAGGTACCGGTAGGCCCCTGCGTCCGCGCTGATCAGCGCAGCGATTCTCGGCATTAACCGGTGAAAATAGACTCCGTAAAGGCCCGTGAAGAGAGCGTTGTCCGGCGGAAACATGTCCACAGACACGAGCGCCCCGCCGGGTTTAAGCACACGGAAAGCCTCAGCGAAAAACAGCCCGAGGTCGGAAACGTTTCTGAGGACGAAAGCCGACATGACCCCGTCGAATACCCCGCCGCGAAACGGGAGTGCCAGGCCGCTGGCCTGAACCAGGCGGACTTTCTTCCGGCTTGCGGCCCTCGGTAGCTTCGCCCGAGCGCGCTCCAGCATCCGTGCCGAAAAGTCGAGCGCCACAACGCAACCCTCGCTGCCAAGCCGGTCGGCGGCGGCGAAGCTCAGATCTCCGGTGCCCGCCCCGACATCGAGCAGGCGCTCCCGGCCGCATCGGATCAGCGCGGCGACCGCATGCCGGCGCCAGCGCTTGTCCAGACGCATGCTGATGATCCGGTTCAGCAGATCGTAGCGATCCGCGATCCGGTCGAACATGGTCCGGACGGCGGGGTCGCGAACGTCACCGGGGGCAGGCATGGTTGCGCGAGGATCCGAAGACCAGGCTATCCCGGAAGGGACATCAGAAATCGCGCTCGATCATCAGCTGCACGAGCCTCTTCAGGCCGTTGCGATAGAGCGACGGCGGAAACTTCCGCACCGATTTCAACGCCTCTTCGGCGTACTTGCGGGACATCGATCTCGCCTGCTCGATCGCGGAGCTGGCCCGGATGTTTTCGAGAGCGTCCGCGATCTGACTTACCGTCGGGTGCGGGCTTTCGAAAGCCGCGCGGACGGAGTCCTGTCCGCCGCGGAGGGCGAGGATGATCGGCAGTGCGGGGTTGCCGTCCAGCAGATCCATGCCGGTGGGTTTTCCCAGAAGCTCCACGTGCCCGACGACGTCGAGGATGTCGTCGATCATCTGAAAAGCGATGCCCATGTTCAGGCCGTAGCGCTCGGCCTCGTGAATCATGGCCGGCTCGGCGCCGGCCATGTAGGCACCCACCTTGGCTCCCGTCTGGAACAGGGAGGCCGTTTTTCGGGTGACGATTTCGAGATAGTTCTTCAGGGTCACCGAGCGGTTGCGGTTGAAGTATCCCTGGAGGATTTCCCCCTCGGTAAGCTGAGTACATGCGTCGGCGGTCCACTGGACGACGGTTTCGTCGAACTTGCCCGCGAACTCAAACGCTTTGATGAAGAGAAAATCGCCGGCCACCAGCGTCGATTTGAGGCCGTACTTCTTGTAAGCCGAGATCTTGCCGCGGCGGGTTTCCGCGCCATCGATGATGTCGTCGTGGAGCAGGGTAGCGGTGTGAATCAGCTCGATCGCGGTGGCGATCTCGACGATGTCGCGCGTGTTCTTGCCGCCGAAAGCGAGGAAAGCGAGCACCGTGACCATCGGCCGCACCCGCTTCCCACCGCCGAGGATCAGATGCGCGGCGATGTCCGTGAGGGTGCGCTCCCGGGACTGAATGGCACGAACGAGGTTCTGTTCGACCAGGTCCAGCTCTCGGGCAACCGAGGAAAAAGGATCCGCGGAGCTTCGGTCCGGGGAAATTCTTCGCTGGCTTTTGGGAAGCAAATCGGAGGCGTGCTCCAACTGGTCTGGTATGGGCCCGTGAATTCGCCGAGCGGCCCTTCGGGATTCAGCAGGGAACATGGCATAGTTCGGTAATGAGGTCAAGCGGATTACCGGCAAGGAAGTCTGTACTCCGGAGCACGCAAAGCGCCGGAGTTTTCACGGGAAAAACGCCGTGGCGGCCGGTGTTTTGTCTTGACAAAAAGGAACGGGAGCTAATATAAAACGCCAATCGGCCGTCGGCCGGACCAGAGAGATTCGTCAGGGGAAGGAGGAGGTCATGCAAGAAGTTACGTTGTTTTTCCTGCGGTGGATTCATTTTTTGGCCGGTGTGACCTGGATCGGGATTCTTTACTATTTCAATTTCGTTCAAACCCCGTTTTTCGCGGAGACCGAGGCATCCGTAAGAACCGGGGCGATTCAAAAGCTCGTTCCACGTGCTCTGTGGTGGTTTCGATGGGGTGCGATGTTCACCTTCCTCGCCGGCCTTCTGATCTACGTGATCCGGATGGGCGAAATGGGCGCCAGCCTGTTTTACAACTCGTCCTACGGAGTCACCATCACGGTCGGCGGGCTCATCGGCACGATCATGTTCCTCAACGTCTGGCTGGTAATCTGGCCCAACCAGCAGATCGTGATCGCTTCGGCGAACCAGGTCGCTCAGGGCGGACAAGCCCTTCCCGCAGCCGCCGGCGCCGGACGCCGGGCAGCTTTAACTTCCAGGACCAACACCGTCTTTTCGATTCCGATGCTCTTTTTCATGGGGGCCGCGAGCCACTATCCGTCCCTGGTTTCCCCCGGTGCGTCCAAGGGGCTTTTCTGGATCATCACGCTGATCATCCTGGCAGCGATCGAGTACAATGCGCTGGTAGGCACGCAGGGGCCGACCAAAAAACCGCTCGATACGGTTTCGGGGACTCTGTGGGTGGGTTTTCTCCTGACCGGGATTCTCTTTCTACTGGCGCTGGGCCTGCTCTCCTGAAGGGGATTGGAGGTAGGCCGCGAGATAAGGAACCTCGGATTTCAAAAACGGGAAAGTTGGCATGACCCGCGTATTTCGCTTGGGCTTGTAGCCCGGCGGGTACTCGGTGCGCAGGACTCTCGCCTCCAGCAGCTCCAGGGACGAGCCGCTGATCGCCGGCCCGATGGGGCCGTCCCGGGAAGGGTCGTTGTTGTGGCAGGCCACGCAATTCGCCACGTATACCGCGCGGCCTTTTGCCCAATCGCTGCTCGGCGCGGTCGGCCCGCCCTCTCTTGAGCAAGCGGAAATCAACAGACCGAGGACCGTGAGAAGAGCGGCCGCAGCGGCTAACCGTCGCGCTGGCCCCGCCGGGGGAAGCGGGACCGCCGAGGATGCTTGCTTGCAAGAGCTGCGCACGGGCTTGAAGCGACGTTCGACCACGCCAACCTACCTGCGATCAGATCGCGGCGTTTTCCCGTTCGCGGCGGCAACGCGGTCGCCGATCACGGAACAAAGGCAGCCGGCCGGAGACCCGGAAGGAGGCTGTTAGAGAAAGTTGGGCTTGTATGCTAAAGATTTACTTCGGTTGGTGCGAAAGGGGGGAATCGAACCCCCACGGGTGTTACCCCACAGGATCCTGAATCCTGCGCGTCTACCAATTCCGCCACTTTCGCGCCGCGTGTTTCGTTCGCCTAACAGCATTTTCTAGCTTGGGGTCTGCGGGTTGTCAAGCTGGAATCGCCCGCCGAGCACATGAGCAGAATTCTCGTGATCGAACCGGATGCGATGCTGCGGTACGCGATCGCGTCCTGTCTGGCCGCCGAGCATGACGCGCATACCGCGAGCGCGCTGCCGGCGGATCGGGAGGCGTTCGGCGGTTACGACGCCGTGATCGTCGGGGCCGGAGCGCTGAGGGAACCGGAACTGGGCGAGCGACTCCGCCCAGCCATTCCAGAGCACGTCCCGGTCATCTGGGTCGGCGATGCCCGGACGGGGAATGCGCCGGGACCGGACCAGGCCGTGGTGCTGGAAAAGCCGCTCGACCGGGAACATCTGCTTTCGGCGGTCGCGCGAGCGCTCGCCTCTCGAGAGAAAACCGGCGGCCCGGGGTCGGCGGCCGAGAGGCGTGAAAAGGAAGAGATCATCGAGCTCGTCGAGGTCGTCGAGGAAGCCGGAAGCGGCAGTCAACGGGGGAGAAGACCGAAATAGCCCATGGAGCTGTCAAAAACCTACAGTCATAAACAGGTCGAGGCCAAGTGGTACGAGCACTGGATGCGCCTGGGCGTATTCGAGCCGGCGGAGGGCAAAGCCGGTTACTACTCCATGGTGATTCCACCCCCCAACGTAACCGGCTCGTTGCACATGGGCCACGCGTTGAACAATACCCTTCAAGACATCCTGTGCCGCTACAAACGGATGGACGGCCTGAGCGTCCTTTGGGTTCCGGGCACCGACCACGCGGGAATCGCGACCCAGAACGTCGTCGAGCGCCGGCTGGCGGCCCGGGGTCTGACGCGTCAACAGCTCGGTCGGGAGAAATTCATCGAGGAAGTGTGGTCCTGGAAACGGGAGGCCGGGAGCGTGATCCTTCAGCAGCTCAAGGCCCTGGGCGTTTCCTGCGATTGGAAGCACGAGCGGTTCACGATGGACGAGGGTCTCTCGAACGCGGTGCGCGAGGCGTTCGTGCGGCTGTGGGAGGACGACCTTCTCTATCGAGCGGAACGGCTCGTCAACTGGTGCCCGCGGTGCAAGACCGCACTGGCGGACATCGAGGTCGTGCACGAGGAAACGGCCGGCTCTCTCTGGTACATCCGCTATCCGTTCGCCGACGACCCCGGGGAATGGCTGGTGGTCGCAACCACGCGCCCGGAAACGATGCTGGGCGACACGGCTGTCGCAGCTCATCCGGACGACGAGCGATACCGCCGATTCGCGGGCCGCAACGTCCGGCTGCCCATCACGGGGCGGGTCGTGCCGCTGCTCTTCGACGCTTACGTCGATCCGGCTTTCGGCACCGGGGTGTTGAAGATCACCCCGGGCCACGACTTCAACGATTTCGAGATCGGCGCGCGCTTCCATCTCGACCGGATCAGCATCTTCGACGCCGACGCGAGGATCGACGGCGCGGCGTTCACCGCTCGAGGCGAGAGCGGAGACTGGATCTCGCGTTATCACGGCCGGGATCGGTTCGAGGCGAGGCGTCAGATCGTCGAGGAGTTGCGCCAGCAGGGTCTGCTCGAGAAGGTGGAGGAGTATCGGCTGGCGGTGGGGCGTTGCTATCGCTGCCAGACCGTGGTCGAGCCGTACTCGACGCCGCAGTGGTTCGTCCGCGTCAAGCCGCTGGCCGAGCCGGCGATCCGCGCGGTGCGCGACGGGCGAGTCCGGATTTTTCCCGAGGGCTGGAGCCATTCTTATTTCGCCTGGATGGAGAACATCAAGGACTGGTGCATTTCCAGGCAGATCTGGTGGGGTCACCAGATTCCGGCATGGTACTGCCGGACCTGCGACGCCGAGAACATCCTCGACGACGGACGGAGCGGCACGATGCTGGGGAAAAGCGCACGTCCGATCGTTGCGCGCCTCGCCCCGTCCGCGTGCCCGCGTTGCGGCGGCAGCGAGCTGATTCAGGACCCCGATGTTCTGGACACCTGGTTCTCTTCGGCTCTATGGCCGTTTTCCACGCTCGGATGGCCGCAGGACACCGAGGATTTCCGCCGCTACTACCCCACCTCAGCCCTGGTCACCGGCTTCGATATCCTGTTTTTCTGGGTCGCGCGCATGATCATGATGGCGCTCAAGTTCACGGGCGAGGTTCCGTTCCGGGAGGTCTACATCCACGCTCTGGTGCGCGACGAGCTGGGACAGAAGATGTCGAAATCGAAGGGCAACGTAATCGATCCGCTCGAGGTCATGGAGCGGTACGGGACCGATGCTTTTCGCTTCACCCTGGCGGCGATGGCGGCCATGGGGCGGGACATCAAGCTGGCCGAGGAGCGCATCGCGGGATACCAGAACTTCGTTAACAAGCTGTGGAACGCAGCCCGCTTCGTCCTGATGAACGTTGGCGCCGAGGGGCCGGATGTTGCGAGAGAGGAGGATCTTGGCGCCGCGGAGCGCTGGATTCGATCGCGGCTCGCCGCTACGATCCGCGCGGCGCGGGAGGCGCTCGACAGCTACCGGTTCAACGATTACGCCAACGCGCTTTACCAGTTCACCTGGCACGAGTTCTGCGACTGGTACATCGAGATGAGCAAGGTGCCGCTGGGCGGAGACCGCGAGGCGGCGTCGAGAGCCAGCCGAGCGATCCTCGTCGAGGTCCTCGAGCAGATTCTGCTCCTGCTCCATCCGGTCATGCCGTTCGTGACCGAGGAGATCTGGCAGAGCCTCAGAAGGCGAAGGGGCCTTTCCGACCACCGGGAGACGATCATGGTCCAGCCTTATCCGCGGGTCATCCCGGAGCGGATCGACCAGGAGATCGAGCGCGAGATGGAGTTCGTCACCGGCGCGATCCGGGCCATCCGGAACTTGCGGACCGAAACGAACTGCCCTCCCGGGCGGGAGGTCCGCGTCTCGTTCGCCGGGCCGGCCGACGAGCTGCGGCTGCTGCGGCGGTACGAGCCGTACCTGCGCGCTCTCGCGCGCGCCGTATGGGCGCCAGCCGAGCCGGGGGCCGAGCTCAAAAACGCGGCCGCGGCCGTGGTGGGCTCCACGCAGATCTTTGTTCCCCTGGGCGACCTCGTGAATATCGCGGAGGAAAAAGCGCGCCTGATGAGGGAGATACGAAAGCTCGAGGCGGAGCTCGACCGCGTTCGGAAGAAGCTTGCCAACCGGGAGTTCCTGGCGAAGGCCAGGCCGGATGTGGTCGAAAGCGAGCGCGACAAGGCGGGGCGCTACGGGGAGAAGCTCCGCGCGCTCAACCGGAGTCTGGAACGACTGGGCGCCGCCGCGGAAGAAAGGAGCTAGGCGTATGGATATCCTTGTAAGCCCCCAGATCGAGCGGCTGATACGGGACGCTCTGGACGAGGATATCGGCGCGGGCGATCTGGCGACGATGGCGACGATCTCGGCGGATTGCCAGGGAAAGGGGCTGTTTCGCGCAAAAAAGAAGGGGGTGGTCGCCGGGCTGGTGCTGCTCGACCGCATCTTCTACTTCATCGATCCCAAGGTGGTGGTTCGCCTCTTTACCAAGGACGGAACGCCGGTCGACGAAGGGACCGTAGTGGCGGAAGCCGAGGGGCCGGTCCGCGCGTTGCTGCTCGCGGAACGAACGGCGCTCAATTTTCTCCAGCGTCTTTCGGGAACCGCGACGCTGACCCGCAAATACGTGGAGGCGGTCAAGGATTTTCCGTGCAAGGTGCTCGACACGCGGAAAACCACTCCGGGGCTCAGAACGCTCGAAAAATACGCGGTCAGGATGGGAGGCGGGACCAATCACCGCATCGGCCTCTACGACGCGGCGCTGGTCAAAGACAACCATATCGAGGCCACCGGCTCGATCGCCGAAGCCGTGAAGGCTGTCCGGCGCCACGCGCCGTTCATGGCCAAGGTGGAGGTCGAGACAAGCAATCTGGCGCAGGTTCGGGAAGCGGTCGAGGCCGGCGCCGACGTCATCATGCTCGACAACATGTCGATCGCCGAGATGACCGAAGCGGTTCGGCTGGTCAACAAGCGCGCGTGGGTGGAGGCATCGGGGGGGATTACCCTGGAGAACATCCGGCAGGTCGCAGCCACGGGCGTCGATTTCATCTCCTCCGGCGCGCTCACCCATTCCGCGCCGGTGGTCGACTTCAACATGAAAATCACGATGCATGGGCGCTGAACGTTGGCCCGGCGTCGCTGCTCCGGGAGATCCGCTCGACGTCTCGAGCCTCGCGGCCGGAGCTCTGGGGACGCGGCGGCTGGGCAGGAAAATCCACTATTTCTCGGAAATTTCATCGACCAACGCGTGGGCGCGGCGGCTCGCCGAGATGGGCGCAGAAGACGGCGAGATCGTCATCGCCGAGGGGCAAACGCAGGGCCGGGGGCGACTGGGCCGCAGCTGGGTGTCGCCGCCTTTCTGCAACCTCTATTTCTCGCTCGTGCTGCGCCCGCGGCTGGACCCGGCCCATGCGGCGCAGCTGACGCTGACCGCAGCGGTGGCCGTGACGGACAGCCTGGCCGCGTTCATGCCGGTCACTCCGGAGATCAAATGGCCCAACGACGTCCTCGCGGGAGGCAAGAAGCTCGCCGGCATCCTGACTGAGTCGTCGTGCCGTTCCGATCGCGTGGATTTCGTGGTGCTCGGAATCGGCGTCAACGTGAATTATCCGACGGAAGCGATGCCCGAAGCCATTCGCGAGCGGGCGACCTCGATCATGGCGCAGAACGGCTCGGCCGTCTCCCGTGAGCGGCTGGCGCAGAGATTGATTCAGGACCTCGACCGGTGCTATGGAGAACTCCAGGATTCGGGCTTCGCCGGCATCGCCGCCCGTTGGGAGGAGCGTTTCTGGCTGCGGGGCCGAACCGTTCGCGCCGTGATGCTCGAGGAGACGGTGGTGGGGCGGGCCCGGGGCATCGATGCCGAAGGCGCGTTGCTGCTGGAGGAGGCGTCGGGAACGATTCGGCGAGTGCTGGCAGGGGACGTGACTCCCGTCGAGGACGGTGCCGCATAGCCATGCTGCTTGCGATCGACATCGGCAACACCAACATCGTTCTCGGCCTCTACGACGGCAGAAATCTGATCACGCACTGGCGCCTGGTCACGGCGGATCGGACCGCCGACGAATACGGCGTGCTGATCGCGCAGCTGGTTTCCTGGGAGGGATTCCGGTGCCAGCAGGTCGACGCCATCGCGGTTTCCTGCGTGGTCCCTCCCATGGTCGGCGTGACCCACGAATGGGCGGCCAAATTTTTCAAGCGCGAGCCGCTTTTCGTCGGGCCGGGGATCAAAACCGGCATGCCGATTCTCTACGACAGCCCCAAGGACGTGGGAGCGGACCGCATCGTCAACGGCGTCGCCGCGTACGAAAAGTACCGCGGGCCCTGCATCGTCGTCGACTTCGGCACCGCAACCACCGTGGATTGTATCTCGAAAAAGGGAGAATATCTCGGAGGGGCGATCGCACCGGGGCTCCTGATTTCCCTGGAGGCCCTGGTGCAGCGGGCCTCGAAGCTGCCGCGAATCGAGATCGTCCGGCCGAAAGAGACCGTCGGGAAAAACACCGTGCAGTCGATCCAGGCGGGCATCTACTATGGATACGTCGGGCTGGTCGACGGCATCGTCCGGCGCATGCAGCGAGAGCAGGGAGCACAGGCCAAGGTGGTCGCCACGGGGGGGCTGGCGCCGCTTCTCGCCTCGGAGTGCGAGACGATCGACGAGGTGGACGAGTTCCTGACGCTGGACGGCCTGCGGATCATCCACGAGAGAAACTCGACGTGAGGGGGGCGCGATCGGGGTAGACAGGCGGCGGTAAGGACACTTGCAGGGAGACTTGCGTTATGGCTACCGCGGAGCTGGACAGGTTGCGAATCGTGGGACTTCTCGGGCAGGGAGGCTGCGGGAAGACGTCTCTCGGCGAGGCGATGCTGTTCGTCGCCGGAGCCACCTCGCGGCTGGGAAAAGTCCAGGACGGAACGTCGGTCCTCGATTTCGAGCCGGAGGAGACGAAACATCTCACGTCGATCTCGACGGCGTTTCATTCCCTGGCGTGGAAAAAACACCCGATGCAGCTGGTCGACACGCCCGGTTACGCCGCGTTCCTGGTCGATACGATTAACTGCGTGCGGGCGTTCGGCGGGGCGATCTTCGTGCTGAACCCGTCCGTCGGCTTGCGCGTGGAGTCGGAGCGGTTGTGGGACCGGGCGAACGAGGTGGGCGTGAGCCGGCTGCTGTTCGTGGCCAAGATGGACCACGAGCCCGCCAACGTGGGCGAGCGGCTCAAGCCGCTCCTCGACGGGCTGGAGGCGAAAGGCGTTCCGCTCCAGATCCCGATCGGGTCGCAGGGTCAGTTCCAGGGCGTGATCGACCTGCCCTCGATGCGGGCCTGCGTCTACGAAGGCGACACGGGCAGATTCACGGAAGGGGAGATCCCGCCGGAGCTGGCGGACGCGGCCGCGGAAGCGCGGCAAAAGCTCGTCGAGAGCGTCGCCGAGCTCGACGACGCGTTGCTGGAGAAATACCTCGACGGCGGAGAGCTGTCCGAGGAGGAGCTGAAGCAGGCGATCCGCTCGGGAACGTGCCAGGGAAAGATCTTCCCGATCCTTTACGGCTCGGCGGCGCGCCTGATCGGCGTCGTTCAGCTGCTCGACGCCGTGGTGGATTATCTGCCGTCGCCGCTGGACGAGAGGGAGCCGGAAGGGAAAGAGCCGACAAGCGGAAAGCCGGTCAAAAGGAAAATGGATCCGGCCGAGCCTTTTTCGGCCTACGTCTTCAAGACCATCATCGACCCGTTCGCCGGCAAGCTTTCGGTGATGCGGGTGATGTCGGGACGGGTCGCTTCCGACACGAGCTGTTACAACCCGGGAAAGCAGAGCCGGGAAAAAATCGGCCATCTGTTCCGGCTCGAAGGCAAGCGGCAGGAGGCCGTCAAGGAGGCGATCGCGGGCGAGATCGTGGCGGCGGCGAAGCTCAAGGACGTCGCCACGGGAGACACGTTGTGCGATGAAAAGGCCCCGATTCAGTATCCGGGAGCCGTGCACTTCGCGCCGGTGATTTCTTTCGCGCTGGAGCCGAAGTCCAAGGCGGACGAAGAGAAGGTTCCGCAAGGGTTGCAGCGCATGATGGAAGAGGATCCGACCATCGAGGTCCACCGGGACGAAGAGACGCGCGACTTCATTCTCTCCGGGATGGGGCAGCAGCACGTCGAGATCATCGTCGAGAAACTCAAGCGGAAGTACGGCGCCGAGGTCGTGCTGAAGGCGCCCAAGGTTCCCTACAAGGAAACCATTCGGGCGACCGCGAGCGCCCAGGGTAAGCTCAAGAAGCAGACGGGCGGGCGGGGCCAGTACGGCGACACCTGGTTGAAGGTGGAGCCGCTGCCCCACGGCAAGGGCTTCGAGTTCGTCGACCAGATCGTCGGCGGCGCCATCCCGCGGAATTACATTCCCGCGGTGGAGAAAGGGGTTCGCGAGGCGATGGCCGCAGGCTATCTGGCGGGTTATCCAATGGTCGACATCCGCGTGACGCTCTACGACGGCTCGTATCACGACGTCGACTCCTCGGACATGGCGTTCAAGATCGCCGCGTCGATCGGGTTCAAGAACGCCGTGGAAAAAGCCAAGCCGGTCCTGCTCGAGCCGATCATGAACATCGAGGTCACCGTGCCCGAGGAATGCATGGGCGACGTGATCGGCGATTTGAACAGCCGCCGCGGCAAGGTCCTCGGGGTGGACAGCAAGGGGCACAACCAGATCATCAAGGCGAAGGTCCCGATGGCGGAGGTTTTGAAGTACGCTCCCGACCTGCGCTCGCTGACGAGCGGCCGGGGCGAGTTTCAGCTGGAGTTCTCCCACTACGAAGAAGTGCCGCCCCACCTGGCGGAGAAGGTGATCAAGGAGGCCAGGGCGCGTCAGGCGGGGGAGCAGCACGGCGAGAGCAAAGCTTCGTCTCATTGAGGGTGCGGTCTTATGGAGAGGACCTTCGAGCAATTCAACGCGGCCTTGCTCTATTGCGACCGGTGCCGCAAGGCGATGCCCGTCCGACAACGACTGCTCCTCGTCCTGCCGGACGGCGAGCTGTACGACTATACTTGCCAGGGCTGCAACCAATCGGTCGGCTCGAAGACGGAGAAGGGCGGGGCGACGGCGTTGCGCTCGCAACGCGGGGTAAAACCGGGAGGTGGTTTAGCATGACGGTGATCGACGCCGACGCGCACGTTCTGGAGAGCGAGCACACGTGGGATTACATGCTGGAATCGGAGCGCGCGTGGAAGCCGCGCATCGTTCCGACTCCGGACGACCCGGACTCCGGAGGCGAGAGCTGGCTGATCGACGGCCTCACCCTGGGCAAGGCGCGCAACGTCGGTCGCGAGATTGCGCGCGAGTCCAGGGAGATGGAAGATATCCGCGCGCGGCTCCGTCACATGGATGAACTCGGCATCGACGTCCAGGTGCTCTATCCGACGATTTTCCTGCGGCCGTACACCCGCAAGCCCGAGCTGGAGCTGGCGGTGACGCGGAGCTACAACCGCTGGCTGATCGACATCTGGAAGAGCGCGCCGGACCGGCTGCGGTGGGTGGCGGTGCTGCCGCTGCTGTCGATGGACCAGGCGCTGCGCGAGGCGCGCTTCGCCAAGGAGAACGGCGCCTGCGGCATTTTCATGCGCGGGCTCGAAGCCGATCGCAGGCTGAGCGATCCGTATTTCTTCCCGCTCTACGAGGAGGCGGGGCGGCTCGATCTTCCCATCTGCGTCCATTCCGCCACGGGAAGCTTCGCCGTCCACGATTTCTTCAGCGACGAGTGCGGCTTCTGCAAGTTCAAGCTGGCGGTCGTAGGGTCCTTTCACAACCTGATCTACAACGACGTGCCGAAGCAGTTTCCCAAGACGCGTTTCGCGTTCATCGAGGTGAGCGCGCAGTGGGTGCCCTACGCGCTGCACGATTATGCCCGACGTTCTTTGCGCCGGGGGCGCACCGTGGATCAGGCGAGCGTGCTGCGGGAGAACCGTATTTACGTGGCGTGCCAGACCGACGACGATCTTCCGTACGTGCTCAAGTACTGCGGCGAGGACACGCTGGTGATCGGCACCGATTACGGGCACAATGACACCTCATCCGAGATCGAGGCGCTGCGGCGCCTGAAATCGGAAGCCGGCCTCGAGCCGCGGATCGTGGACCGGATCCTGGGCGACAATCCACGGGCCCTCTACGCCCTCTGACCGCGGCGGGGAGCCATCGATGATCATCGATTTCCAGGCGCACGTTTTTCCCGAAACCTACATCGCCGAGCTGCACCGAGCCGACGGCGCAGTGGTGCTCGAGGACCCCGATCCCGACAGCGGCATGAGCTACTTTTACGACAAGAAGCTGGGATGCCGCATCAACACGGCGACGTTCCAGGGACGGGACTGGGAGAAGCGGCTGGCGCACATGGATCGCCTGGGGGTCGACGTGCACGTCCTGAGCGTCCCGGCTCCGGGAGCCGACCGTTTCGAAGGCGAGACCGCCGTCCGGCTCGCCCGGACGGCCAACGACGCCATCGCGGACGCGTGCCGGAAGTATCCGCGGCGCTTCGTCGGCTGCTTCACGCTGCCGACATGCTCGATCCCGGACTCGCTCGACGAGCTGGAGCGGGCGGTGAAGGAGCTGGGGCTGAAGTGCTTCGGGTGCTACTCCAATCTCAACGGACAGCCGCTCGATCGCGAGGAGCTGTTTCCCATCTACGAGCGGCTGGCGCGCTATCGATTGCCGGTCTATATCCATCCGACGGCCCCGCTGTCGACGGCAGCCACCGGGATCGACATCATGCCCACTCTGATCTTCGGCTGGGCCTTCGACAGCACGGTGGCGATGACCCGGCTGGTCTACGGGCGGGTGGTCGAACGGTTTCCCGAGATCCCCTTCGTCGTCGCGGACGTCGGCGGCGTGCTGGCTTTCTTCGCGCAGCGGGCCATCAATATATACACGGGGAGGACGGAAGAGATCCGCCGCCGCTACGGGCTCCGGGAAAACCCGCTGGATCTGTTCCGGCGCTTCTACGTCGATACCGCCGATCATCCCGCCTCCACGCTCCGCTGCGTGTACGATTTCTTCGGACCGGACCGGCTGGTGCTCGGCACCAATTACCCGTACGGTCCGGAGGAAGGGTGCCTGCTGGTGAAGAACAGCCTGCGCGCCGTCGACGAGCTGGGGCTGGACCATGCCGCCCGGGAAAAGATTCTCGGCCGAAACGCGGCACGGATTCTCGGCTTGGAAGCGACATGAAGTTTGCCAAGGCAGCCAGACCGCTGGTGATGGGCCGGAACGGGGTCGTCTCGTCCGGCCACCACCTCGCTTCGCTCGCGGGGCTGAAGGTGCTGCAAGAGGGCGGCAACGCCGTGGACGCGGCGCTGGCGGCCGCTTTCGTGATGACCGTGGTGCGGCCGGAAACCTGCGGGCCCGGCGGCGACCTGTTCGCTCTGGTCGCCATGAGGAGGAGCGGCAAGGTCGAGGCGCTGAACGCGAGCGGACCTGCGCCGGCGCGAGCGAGCATCGAGCACTTCCGCGAGCGGGGGTTGCGGGCGATTCCCGTAGCGGGGCCTTTGAGCGTCGCCGTGCCGGGAGCGGTCGACGGCTGGCTCGAGCTCCATCGCAGGTACGGTACGAAGGATCTGGCGCGCCTGACGGCGGACGCGGTGGCGCTCGCGGCCGGCGGCTTCCCTGTCCATCAGGAGCTCGTGGAGCGCATTGCCGAGTTCAGCCGGGACTTTCCCTGGATCGAGCGGGTTTATCGGCAGCCGCTCGGCGAACTGCGGCCCGGGAAGATCCTGCACCAGAAAGGTCTCGGCGAAGTCCTCGCGCTCATCGGGCGCGAAGGGCGCGCCGGGTTTTACGGCGGGCGGGTGGCCGAGACGATCTGCAAGACGGTTCAGGCCGAAGGCGGCCTCTTGTGCGAAGAGGATTTGCAGCGTCCGGTGGCGCAGTGGCTCGAACCTCTGAGCACGCGGTACCGGGACTGGGTGGTTTACGAGCAGCCGCCTGTTTCGCAGGGCTTCATGGTTCTGGAGATGCTGAACCTGATCGAGCCGTGGCCGCTCCATCTGGGCACGATGGATCGGGCGGAGGTCATTCATCTCCAGGTCCAGGCGAAAAAGCTCGCTTTCGAGGATCGAATCCGGTACCTGGAAGACCCCGCATTCGGCGAGCCCAAGGTCGGGATGCTGATCTCCAAGGAATACGCGGCCGAGCGGCGGGGCGCGATGATGCAAGCGCCGACACCGCGGGCATCGGCGGTCGCGTCGGCTTCGGACACCACGTTTCTCTGCGCCGTCGACCGCGACGGAAACGCGATTTCACTGATCCAGAGCATTTTCGCCCCGTTCGGGTCGCGCGTGATCGGCGGGGATACGGGGGTGATCCTGAACAACCGGCTGTGCAGTTTCGGGCTGGATGCGGGAAGAGCGAACGCGCTCTGCCCCGGGAAGCGCCCGGCGCACACGCTGAACACCTACATGGTTTACCGTGACGGCGAGTTTTTCCTGGCGGGAGGGAGCCCGGGAGCCGATGATCAACCCCAGACCAATCTGCAGATCCTGCACAATATCCTTGACCGGGAAATGGATCCGCAAACCGCGGTGGAGGCGCCGCGGTGGAGCCACCAGCCGGGGACGCCGCCGCGCCACGAGCTGCCCGAGGAGCTCAAACTGGAGCAGGGGTTCGCGCCGGACGTGATCGAGGGGCTCAAGCAAAGAGGCTATCCGGTATCCGTCGTGGATCGCTGGTCCTTCGGCAGCGCCAAGATCGTCCTGCGCGATCCAGCCACGGGGACATGGATGGCGGGCGCCGATCCGCGCAGAGAGGCGTACGCCCTGGCCTGGTAGGAGCGGCCTCAGCGTCTCGCCGCCGTCATGGCGAGGCGCCGGCCCGGGACCCGTCCGGACTGTTCGTGGTACGGCGGCGCCGTCCGGACACCCGGCGGCGGACGGGAACTCGATGAAGGTCAGCCTGTTTACCGAGATCCAGTGTCCCGACGGATCGGTTTCCACCGATCGGCTGAACGAGCTCATCGAGCAGGCCGAGATCGGAGATCGCCTCGGATTTCACGGCCTCTGGCTCGCCGAGATCCATTGCCAGCCTCGATTCTCGCTGCTTTCGGCTCCGTACGTCGTCCTGGGCGCCCTGGCGCAGAGAACGCGCCGCTTGCGGCTGGGCGTTGCCGTGAACACGCTGCCGGTCCATCATCCCGTTCAGCTCGCCGAGCAGGCGGCCATGCTCGATTTGCTCAGCGGGGGTCGCATGGAGTTCGCCGCCGGAGGCGGCCACCCGCACAGCCGCGTGTACGAGTGCTTCGGCGCCGATCACAGCGTCACCCACGAAATCCTGGCCGAAGGATTGGACGTCATTCGGCGGGCCTGGACCGAGCCGACGCTTTCGTTCG
This sequence comes from Candidatus Zixiibacteriota bacterium, assembly GCA_035574315.1. Taxonomy (NCBI): domain Bacteria; kingdom Pseudomonadati; phylum Candidatus Zixiibacteriota; species Candidatus Zixiibacteriota bacterium. The sequence goes on along the minus strand of DATLYW010000016.1, from coordinate 88,144 downwards.
AGGGCAGATTCTTTCGCATCCCGGAAGTGGTGGTTCACCCCAAACCGATCCAGCAGCCGCCGCCTCCGTTCTATCTCGCGACGAGCTCGATGGCGGGCGTCGAGCTGGGCGCACGTTTGGCGGCGAACCTCATGCTGCCAGTCCATACTCGCGCTCCCGAACAGGTGACGGAGTTTGCGCGCGCTTACTGGGATGGGCTCAAGCGGCACGGCCATTCCGTCGCCAGGCGGGAGCTGGCGCTTCTGGTCCCGGTGCATATCGCCGAGACGGCGAACGAGGCCGAACGCCGATGCGAGGCCGGCGTCATGAGCTATTTCGAAACCATCGCCGCGGTCCGGCGCGACTACGTGGAATGGCTCGCCCGCCGGGGTGTGCCGCCGCCGGCGCGCCTGGCCACGGCGGCAGGACAGCAGATGACGTTCGAGGTCGTCCGCGCACGCCACGCGGTCATCGGCGACGCCCGGAGCGTGGCCGCCGGGCTGAAAAAGCTTGCGGCCGCCACGGGGGCGCGCCATTTTCTCGCGTGGTTCAACATCGGCAGCGTACCGCACCGTTGGGTGAAGGATGCCATGGAAAGGTTCGCCGGGGAGGTCATGAGCGAGCTGGACGGTTGAACGTGAAGGAGTGAAACGATGGAAGAGCTTGTCGATCAGAAGTGCGAGGCCTGTCGCGTGGGGGCTCCCCCGGTCACCGCCGAGGAGATCGCCGAACTACAGCCGAAAGTGCCGCAGTGGCGGATCATTCACGAAGACGGCATTCCGAAGCTGGAGCGCGTTTTTCAGTTCAGGAACTTCAAGGAAGCGCTCGCTTTTACCGATGCCGTCGGCGCAGCGGCCGAGGAGGAAGGGCACCATCCGCGCCTGGTCACCGAGTGGGGCCGCGTGGGGGTGACCTGGTGGACCCACAAGATCAGGAACCTGCATCGCAACGACTTCATCATGGCGGCGAAGACGGACGCCATCTACCGCAGATTTTCGGGAGCCTGACGGCGGGGGATCAGGGAACGACTTCGTCGAGGACGATGTCGATATTTTTCGCTCCGGCTTCCACCGGATTCTTCTTGTACCGCCCCGCAACACTTCCGGGCTCGCGCGTCATGGGGTTGCCGTCCTTGTCCAGGCGAACCGAAACGTCGAGCTTGCCGTCGAGGGGCGCTCCCTGGATCATCGCGTCTTCGGGACCGATGGAATAGGCGACCGGGAAGCGGGGCCGGTCGATCTTCTTCACGGCGACCGGAGGACCGGCCCCTCCGGCTCTTCGGGCGATGATGAACAGCGACCCTTGGGCCGCGGCTTTGGGGTCGACGCCCGGGCCGATGGTGATCGTTCCGGAGATTTGCACCCGCGTTCCCTCCGCGGGGGGAGCGGGAGACGGGCCGGAGGATCGGGGCAGCTCGGCGAGGATCTTTTCGATCTCGGTTCGGTCATGACCGGGCGGCAGGAGCCGGACCAGCTTCTCGAAAACCGCGCGCGCCGCGGCATAATCCTGTCTCTCCCGGTAAAGAACCATTCCTTTCCCCCAGAGAGCCAGCGGATAGTCCGGGGCGGCCGCCAACGCCTTGTCGAACGCCATCAACGCTCCGTCCGCGTGGCCCGCCTGAACCAGGATGTAGCCCATGTAGCTGTGCGCCTCGGGGTCGGCGGGATCGGCGGCGAGGACTTTCTTGAACGCTTCGATAGCTTTCGGCCAGTCGCCGTTGGAGAAGGCCGTTTTGCCCTCGTTGAGCAACGACCGGGTGCCGTCTTGCCCGGCGGTCCCCGTGAGAAATCCTCCCGTCAGGCTGTCTTCCGGGCTCCGGGGCCGCACTGAACGGGTCAAAAGAACCCCCAGAGCCAGTCCGAACAAGAGAAGGAGCGCACCCCCGGCGGCCAGCCGCCAACGCGGAAATCCGGCGGCGGGGGCCGCGGGCGGCGGCGTAACCGGCTTCGGTTTCTCCTTTATCGGCGGGAGGCGCTCGAGCCGGGCGGCTGTCTCCGCCGTTTTCGTTTCGATCTCCGAGCGCAGCGAGGCGTAGTCGCCCTCGGAAAGTTTTCCCGATTGGTAGTCGAACTCGAGTTCCTCGAGCTCCGCGGCCAAGCGAGCCTGCTCGCGCAGCAGCACCGCCTGCGGGCGGTCGTCTTCCAGGTCGGGAAGGGCGTCTGGCCGGGCATGGGAAAGACTTTCGAGGAGGCCGCCCCGGTCCGCCGCTTCCCCAGCCGGCCGGCCGGCGGCCTTTTTTCGGGACCAGCGGCGCAGGAAGAAACCGGCCGCGATCAGCCCGGCGGCGAGGGCGACGTAGGGCAGCAGCCACAAGAGCAGGTTGAAGCCCCGGGCGCTCGGAGCGAGCAAGACCCATTCGCCGTAGCGGGAGACGAAATAGTCCTTGACCTCCTGCGGCGTCTTGCCGGCGGCGAGCTGCTCCCGGATGATGGCGCGCATCTGCTGCGCCATTTCGGACGGCGAATCGGCGACGGAAAGGTTCTGGCAGACCACGCAGCGAAGCTCCGCCGCGAGCTCGCGGGTTTGCTCGTCGATATCGGGAGCGCTCGCCGGAGCAACAGGCGATGCCGCCAGCACCAGCGCGAGCAAAGCGCCCGGCAGAACGTCAACGTACCGTTTGATACTCGCCTTTTCCTTCCTGAGCGCTCACGATGCCGCGCAGCGCCTCCTGGACCTTGGCGGTCACGAGCGCGGCGCGGATCGCGCCCACGTGCTTGTAAGTGATCCGGCCCTGGGGGTCGATGAAGAAGCTTTCCGGGATGCCCCACACGCCGTAGTCGATGGCGATCTTTCCGGCCGGGTCGCGTCCGTTCGGGTAAGTGACGCCGAACTCTTCGAGGAACGAGCGCGAGTTTTCCTCGGTATCCTGGAGCGCGACGCCGACGAACACGATGTTCTCCGATTTGAGCCTGCGCCACGCCGCTTCGAGGTCGCGCGCTTCGGCACGGCACGGCGGGCACCACGAGGCCCAGAAGTTGAGAAAAACCGCCTTGCCGCGCAGGTCTGCCAGGCTCAGCTTGCTTCCGTCGAAAAGCTCGACCGTGAAAGGCGCCGCGGGTTTCGCCATCAACGGCGAGTTGATGTAACGGGCGTCGCGCGTGAAGCCGAAGGCGAGGAGCCAGAGGATCGGCGCGATGACGGCGACGGTCAAAGTCATGCGGCGCCAGGCCATGTCAGTCTCCGCCTCTCGCCGCGTTCTTCCCGAGCGGCAGGATGGACAGCAGGGTTCCCAGCACGATCACGAAGCCCCCGATCCAGATCCAGACCACCAGCGGTCGCACGAGCGCCTTGAGGGTCGCCTGGTTGCGATTGACCTCGCTGAATCCCGAGAGGATCAGGTAAACGTCCTCGGCCAGCGTGCTCCGATGCACGGCACGGCCGACCGGGGCTTCCTGGGTGGGGAAGAACTTCAGGGCGGGTGACAGAACCCCGGCTTCGACGCCGTGGCGGAAGAGCCGGAACGATCCCTCGACTCGAAAATGGGTCGGCTGTTGGGAGCCCTTGAGGCCTTCGAAACGGATCCGGTAGGCGCCGATCGTGAGGGTCTCATTGAGGCCGAGCGTCGCTTCCCGCTCGATGCTGTAGGACATGGAGCCGGCGATCCCCATCACGATCAGCACCACGCCGAGATGAACCACGAAGCCGGCGTAGCGCCGCTGGTTGCGCCGCGCCAGCGTGACGAGCCCCGATATGATTCCCTCGCCCGCAATCCGCCGGCGAGCGCGCAGCGCCAGGGCGGTGTCGTATACGATCGTCAGGATGACGAAGGCCACGAGAGTGAAGCCGAGCAACGGAAGGAACTCCCGCACCCCCAGGATGAAAAGAACCAGCCCCGCCGCCAGGGACGCCGCGGCCGGCCGGAGGAAATTCCGTTTGAGATTGTCCCACGAAGCCTTGCGCCACGCAATGATCGGCCCGACGGCCATCAGAAAAACCATGAACAGGAAAAGCGGCGTGGTCGCTGAATTGAAATACGGGGCGCCGACGCTCACCTGGACGCCCGCCACGGCTTCCGACAGCAGGGGAAAGACCGTTCCGAGAAAAATCGTGAAGAGCGCCGATACCAGGACGATGTTGTTGAGCAGGAAGGCCGATTCCCGGCTCAGGACAGAATCGAGCTCGGGCTGGCCTTTGAGCAGATCCGACCGGTAGGCGAGCAGACCAAAGGAGCCGAGCAGCACCAGGGCGAGAAAGCCGAGAAAGAGGGAGCCGACCGGACCCGACGAGAACGCGTGGATGGAGGAAAGGATCCCGGATCGGGTGAGAAAGGTGCCGAAGAGCGTGAGACTGAAGGCGATCATGATGAGCGAGAGGTTCCACACCTTGAGCATGCGCCGGCGTTCCTGAACCTGAATCGAGTGGAGAAACGCGGTGGTCGGAAGCCAGGGCATGAAGGCCGCGTTCTCCACCGGGTCCCAGGCCCAATAGCCGCCCCAGCCGAGAACGTGATAGGACCACCAGGCACCGACCAGATTGCCGGCCGTGAGAAAGAACCATGCGGCGATCGTCCAGCGCCGCGTCGTGATGATCCAGGCTTCATCGAGCCTGCCGACGATGAGAGCCGCCATGGCGAACGCGTAGGGGACGGTCAGCCCCACGAACCCCGTGTAGAGCAGGGGCGGGTGGGTCATCATGTTGGCGTCCTCGAGGAGGGGGTTCAGGCCGCGGCCGTCGGGCGGTACGGGGGAGATCGTCTCGAAAGGACTGGAAGCGAAGGCGAGGACGCCGAGAAAGAAGGCCGAAACGATCGAAAAGACCATCAGCACCCACGGCATGAACTCCCGGTGCCGGTGCCGGTAGATCCAGGCAACCAGCCCGGAAAAGACGATCAGGATCCATTCCCAGAGCAGCAAAGAACCTTCGAGAGCGCCCCACAGTCCTGTGATCCGGTAGTAGAGCGGGGTCGCCCGCGTCGTGTTGAAGGCAACGTACCTGATGGAGAAATCAGGAGCGACCAGGGCATAGATCAGGGCGCAGGCGGCGAGCGTGACCAGGACAAACTGCCCCCAGATCGCCAGCCAGACGGTTCCCGACGCCGCCCGCATCGGCGTGCGCGCGGCGAGCAGAGGGGTTGCCGCCCCGAGCAGGGCGAAAAGGAACGCGAGCAAAAGAGCGCTATAGCCCAGGGTGGCGATCACTTGATTAGGGGCTCTCGGGCGGGAACGAAGCTCCGGGGATAGCTGTCCTGTCCGTCAGGATGGGGGCTGTATTCCTCGGCATGCTTCGCCATGATGGCCGAAGCGTGGAACACGCCGTCGCTGCCGAGGCGGCCCTCGACGACGGCTCCCTTGCCGTCGCCGAAGAGATCCGGCGGAACGCCGCGAAAAAAGACCGGAACCGAGGTCGCGCCGTCGGTGATCTCGAAGCGGTAGGTGAGATTTTGAAGGTCTTTCTGGAGCGATCCCTTGACAACCAGTCCGCCCATGCGGAGAAATTTGTCGGTGGGGCTCGGCTGCTGCGCCTTCAGCTCCGACGGCGTGACGAAATAGACCAGCGCCTCCTGCATGCCGCCGTAGATCATGTAGGAGAGCGCCGCAAGAATGATCAGGCCGCCGATCAGAAATCGTCTATTCTTTCGCATGACCAGGCGAATGCTCGCTCGCGTCGAGCTGCGCCAGCTCCCGTTCGCTCCTCTCGTAGCGCCGTTTCAAGCCCACAGCATAGCACGCAATCGCGCCCCAAACGAGGGCGTATGCGAGAAAGACGAAACCCCACGGGCCCACCGTCAAGCGCCTCCGCGCAGCCGCCGCGCCTTGATCTCCTCCTGCATTTCGCCGACGCGAATCCGCAGCGACAGGAGATAGAAGTAGAGCAGCAGGAAAGCGGCGAAGTTGATCGCCAGTGCGGTCAGCATCGCCGGGTGAACGTTCTCCCAGGGGGCCTTGTCGGGCCGCAGGATCGAAGGCGGCTGATGGAGGGTGCGCCACCAGTAAACCGACATGTGGATCAGGGGAATGTCGAGAAACCCGATGATTCCCAGCACCGCTGCCGCCGTGGCGGCCTTTTGTTCGTCCTCGAGGAGCGTTCGCAGCATCAGATAGCCCACGAAGATCAGGAGCAAAATCGCCGTGAGCGTGAGTCTGGCGTCCCACGTCCACCACACCCCCCAGGTGGGACGGCCCCAGATCGAGCCTTCGACGATCGTAAGAGCGGTGAAGAGCACCCCGATTTCCGCCGCGGAATAAGCGAGGATATCATCCCGCTTTTCCCTTTTCCATAAATACAGGCAGCTCCCGACGAACACCAGAAAGAACGAGAGGTAGGCGGTAAGGATGCTCGGGATGTGCAGGTACATGATCCGCTGAACGTTGCCCTGCAGGGCGTCCGGCGGCGCCTGGACCAGGCCCCAGTACAGCCCGAGCGCGATCGCCGCGGCGGCAAGCGCTCCCAGATAACCCTTCCTTTTCTTCGGCTTCACCGGCGTCTCGTTCGTCAGGATTCGAGAACCCGATCGAAGATCAGAATTCCCGCGGTCAGAAATATCACATCAAATCCGAGCAGCAGACGCAACCAGGGAGCGCCGTCACCGAGCTCTCCGGTGCGGAGCACGTCCTCCATACAGCGGATGGTCGCCAGGATCACGGGAATCATCAACGGGAAAAGCACCAGCGGCAGCAGCAATTCCTTGGCGCGCGCGCGGAGCGTCACGGCGGCGAACAGGGTTCCCAGCACGCAGAAGCCGACCGTGCCCAGGAGCGTGACGAGGAACAGGAGCGGAACCGGGGTCCACGACTCGAGGTTGAACAGGATCCAGAAGAGCGGAATGACGACGATCTCCACCAGGACCATGAGAATCAGCGTGAAGCAGACTTTCGCGAAATAGAACGCGCCCCGATCCATGGGCGAGAGCAGCAGCGCCTCGAGACACCCGGCATCGCGCTCGGGCTGGAACAGCTGTGCAAGGCCGAGCGTGCCGGTGAACATGAAGGCGAGCCAGAGCAACGCCGGCGTCATCTGCACGACCCGGTCGGGCGCCAGCTCGAAGGAAAAATGGAAAACGAACAGCAGCAGCGCGCCGAAGAAAAACATCGTCAGCAGGCTTTCCTTGCGCCGGAGCTCCAGGAGCAGGTCCTTGCGCAGGAGCCAGTAGGTGTGCCGCAGGAACGTCATCGTTCGCCGCCCGGAAGGAACTCGGAAAAGACCCGCCGAAGACTGTCCCACGGCTCGCGGCGGGGCTCGTCGAAAATCACCCGCCCGCCGTCGAGAATCACCGCCCGGGTGCACAGTTCCAGGACCCGGGGGACGTGATGCGAGGCGACCATTACGATATGTCCGGCGCGGCAGCGAGCCCGGAGGAAAGATTCCAGGACGCGGGCGCCGTCGGCGTCGAGCACCCCGTAGGGCTCGTCGAGGAGGAGCAGCCCCGGGTCCAGGAGCAGCCACTTGGCCAGGGCGAGGCGGCACTTCATGCCGCTGGACAGCGCGGCGACGTACTCGTCCGCGCGGGGCGTCAACCCGACAGCGTCCAGCGCGGCGGCGATCGCCGCCGCGCTGCGGTCCCTGCGGTAGAGCGCGGCGAAAAATTCGAGGTTCTCCCTGACGGTGAGATGGCTGTAGAGGTGATCGCCCGGAGAGAGAAACCCGATCACCGGCCGGTCCTCCGGCGCCAGCGCGAAGAGCTCGGTTCCATCGACGGCGATGGTCCCGGCCGACGGCCGGAGCAAGCCGGCCAGGAGCTTGAGCATCGTGGTCTTTCCCGCTCCGTTCGCTCCGAGCAGCGCGACGAAGTCGCCGGGGGCCAGCTCGAGATCGACACCTTTCAACGCCCACCGCAGGCCGAATGCCTTGCCGAGTTGATGAACGGATACACGCACTTTTCAGTGAGCCGGCAACACAGACCTGAACCGGCGAAAATTCAAAGTGAAAGCCGAAAACCCTGGGAACCCGAAACCGGAAACCGTTCCGTCACTCTCTCGATGCGCCCGGCGTCGGAGGACGACGGGCGGTTGGAGGACTATAGTGGGCGGGGTCGCGGGATTCAAGTGCCCGCGAGGGTTGACAATTTCGCCAGCGCTCCCTTATGTAGGGCTGAACCGCCGGAAGTCCATGGAGGAATCGACGATGAATCCCGTCGTGACGGTGACGGGGCTTTGGAGCGCCTTTGCCGCGAAGATCGGCGCTTTCCTGCCCAATTTCCTGTTCGCGCTGTTGTTCGTGATGCTCGGGTGGGTCCTGTGCAACGTCGTGAAGCGCATCGTAATCCGAATCCTGAGACTGTGTCATTTCGACACGCTCGCGGAACGGGCGGGAATCCGCCAGGTCCTGGAGCGCGGCGGGATCCGGCAGACCGCCTCGGACATCCTGGGGCTCCTGATCTTCTGGTTTCTGTTCATGATCGTGATCGTGGTCACGCTGGAGACCCTGAACCTGAGCGGCGCGACCGATACGCTGAACACGATCTATCTCTACATCCCGAAGATCTTCGCGGCGCTGGTCACGCTCATCCTCGGGCTCTACTTCGCGAATTTTCTCGAGACCGTGACGCGGACGTCGTGCGCCAACGCCGGCCTGGAGCAGGCGACCTCCATCGGCCGCGCGGCCTACGTTGGGGCGGTGATCTTCCTGGTGGCGGCGATTCTGGAGATCCTCGAGATCGCCTCCGAGATCGTCATCTGGGCTTTCATCCTGATCTTCGGGGCCGTGTGTCTGGCGCTCGCGCTGGCATTCGGCCTCGGCGGCAAGGAGGTGGCGGGCCGTTACCTCGAGAAATGGCTGGAACAGAAGAAGAAAGACGAGACCACTCCTCCTTGACTCTCTCCGGGCAATCAGTTAAGTTTCAACGAGCTTCAACCGCTTCTCAAACTCCGATAGCCTAAGGAAAGCGGAGAGTTGCCCGCCCTTAGGCTATTTTTACGCGCGAGGAGACCATGGCTGCATACAAGCTGGTGAAGGTACCGACCGATGGCGCCAAGATCACGATGTCCGCGGGCAAGCTCCAAGTCCCGGATCAGCCGGTCATACCGTTCATCGAGGGAGACGGCACCGGCCGCGACATCTGGCGGGCGTCCGTGCGGGTGTTCGACGCGGCGATCGAAAAGGCCTACCGCGGCAAGCGAAAGATCCGGTGGATGGAGGTTTACGCGGGCGAGAAATCGTTCAAGCTGTTCAATACCTGGCTTCCGGACGAGACGGTGGAGGCCTTTTCCGAGTTTCTCGTCGGTATCAAGGGCCCGCTCACCACGCCGGTCGGCGGCGGCATGCGCTCCCTGAACGTCGCGCTGCGAAAGCTGCTCGACCTCTACGTCTGCCAACGGCCCGTGCGTTACTTCAACGGGGTTCCCTCCCCCCTGCGGCATCCCGAGTACGTGGATATGGTGGTCTTCCGCGAGAACACGGAGGACATCTACACCGGGATCGAGTTCGTGCACGGCACCGAGGAGAACCGAAGGTTCAAGGCCTTCCTCAAGGAGCAGTTCCCCCAGGAATACGCCAAGATCCGCTTCCCGGACACGGCGGGGATCGCGCTGAAGCCCGTTTCCGTGGAGGGGACCGAGCGGCTGATGCGGGCGGCGATCCGGTGGTCGCTCGCCAACCGGCGCCGAAGCGTGAACATCGTGCACAAGGGCAACATCATGAAGTATACGGAAGGCGCGTTCATGGAGTGGGGGTACGCGCTGGCCAAGCGCGAGTTCCGCAACGAGATCGTCACGGAGCGCGAGACGTGGATCCTGGGCAACAAGGAGCAGACGCCGGATCTCAGCGTCGAAGCCAACGCCAAGCTGATCGATCCTGGGTTCGACATGATGGCGCCGGCGCAGCAGGCGGCGATCAAGCGCGAGGTCGAAGAGGCGTTGAAGCTGTGGCCCACTCACGGCGACGGGAAGTGGAGGTCCAAGCTGTTGATCAAGGATTCGATCGCCGACGTCACGCTGCAGTTCGTTCTGATCCGGCCGAAGGACTACGACGTGATCGCGACGTTGAACTTGAACGGCGACTACCTCTCGGACGCCCTCGCGGCGCAGGTCGGCGGCATCGGGATTGCGCCGGGCGCGAACATCAACTACGACACGGGCCACGCGGTCTTCGAAGCGACCCACGGCACCGCTCCCAAGTACGCCGATCTCGACAAGGTCAACCCTGGGTCCGTGATCCTCTCCGGCGAGATGATGCTGCGTTACATGGGGTGGACCGAAGCCGCCGATCTCATCATCAAAGGGCTCGAGGGCGCGATCGCGCAAAAGACCGTGACCTACGACTTCGAGCGGTTGATGAGCGGGGCGAAGCTGGTGAGCTGCTCGGGATTCGGCGACGCGATCATCGCCAATATGTGACCGAGAGGGTCGAAGAACCACGCGCGGCATCGGGCCGCGCAGCGGAGCGTTTATGGCACGGAAGAAGATTGCGTTGATCGGCGCGGGAAATATCGGCGGCACCATGGCCCACCTGTGCCTGTTGAAAGAGCTGGGAGACGTGGTGCTCTTCGACGTGATCGAGGGATTGCCCCAGGGAAAGGCGTTGGATCTCTCTCATGCGGGGCCAATCGAGGGTTTCGACGGTGACGTGATCGGGACCAACCGTTACGAGGACATCGCCGGCGCGGACGTCTGTATCGTGACCGCCGGGGTGGCGCGCAAGCCGGGCATGAGCCGCGACGATCTCGTCGGGACCAACGCCAAAATCATGAGCACGGTGGCGGAAGCGATCCGGAAGTACGCCCCGGATTCCTTCGTGATCGTCATCACCAATCCGCTCGATGCGATGGTCACTCTCACCAAGCGCGTCACCGGCTTCCCCAAGAACCGGGTCGTGGGGCAGTCGGGGATCCTCGACTCTTCGCGCTATCGCTCCTTTATCGCGCGGGAGCTGAACGTCTCGGTGAACAGCGTAACCGCCATGGTGCTGGGCGGCCACGGGGACGACATGGTTCCGGTGCGCAGCACCTGCTTCGTCGGCGGCGTGCCCGTCGATAAGCTGATTCCGGCGAACAGACTGGCCGAGATCGAGACTCGGGTCCGCAACGCCGGGGGGGAGGTTGTGGCGCTGTTGAAGACCGGATCGGCGTATTACTCGCCGGCGTCGGCCGCGGTCCGCATGGCGGAAGCTTACCTGCGCGACAAGAAGGAGATTCTCCCGTGCGCGGCATACCTCGAGGGCGAGTATGGGGTGAGGGGGTACTATTTCGGCGTTCCCGTTCTCATCGGTGCGGGAGGGGTGGAAAAGGTCATCGAGATCGAGCTCAACGACACCGACAGGAAAGCCTTCAACGAATCCCTGAATCACGTCCGGGAGCTGGTTCAGGCGATGGATCGCATCCTCGGAGCGGCGTAGGCTCACTTCCACGCGTTCGCCCGGCGCGTCGGGCCGGCCGTGCGTGCTTCGGGATCGTGAGAACGCGCGCATGAACATCCACGAGTACCAGGCCAAGGAACTGCTCAAGCGGTACGGGGTCCCCGTGCCTTCGGGCAAAGTGGCCGCGACCCCTCGGGAGGCCGGGGAGGCGGCGGCCGCGCTCGGCGGCCGTTGCGTCATCAAAGCCCAGATTCACGCGGGCGGCCGCGGCAAGGCCGGCGGAGTGAAGCTCGCGAGCACGCCGCAAGAAGCGGAGGCGAAGGCCGGGGAGATCCTCGGAAAAACGCTGGTGACGCACCAGACCGGATCTCAAGGGCGGCGGGTCAGGCTCGTGCTCGTAGAGCAAGGCCTGGAGATCGAGCGCGAGTTTTACCTGGGCATGGTTGTCGACCGCGCCTCTGCGCGGGTGGCCGCGATTTTCTCGCCGGAGGGCGGGGTCGAGATCGAAGAAGTCGCCGCGCGCCGTCCGGAAAAGATCCTCAAGGAGCTGGTCGACCCGGCCGTGGGGCTGCAGCCGTTTCAGTGCCGGCGGCTGGCTTACGCCGCGGATGTCGGGCCGCAGCATGTCGGCGCGCTCACGGCCATCATGTTGTCGCTCTACCGGGCGTTCGACGAATGCGACTGCGCGATCGCCGAGATCAACCCGCTGGTGCTCACGCGCCAGGGGCGGTGGCTGGCGCTCGACGCCAAGCTCAATTTCGACGCCAACGCGCTCTACCGCCATCCGGAGATCGCCGCCCTGCGCGACGTCGAGGAGGAGGATCCGCGCGAGGTGGAGGCCGGCAAGCACGATCTTTCGTACATCTCCCTCGACGGCAACATCGGGTGCATGGTGAACGGGGCCGGCCTGGCGATGGCGACGATGGACATCATCAAGTTCTACGGGGGCGCGCCGGCGAATTTTCTCGACGTCGGCGGCAGCGCGACCAAAGAGCGGGTGGCCGAAGCGTTCAGGATCATTCTCTCGGACGCGCGGGTCCGCGGTGTCCTCATCAACATCTTCGGCGGGATCATGCGTTGCGACGTGCTGGCTCAAGGCGTGGTCGAGGCGGCCCGCTCGCTGGGCGTCGGAGTGCCCCTGGTCGTGCGCATGCAGGGCACGAACGTGGAGGCCGGGCGGCGGATTCTGGCGGAGTCGGGGCTGGCGATCATCCCTGCGGAGACCATGGCGGAGGCGGCGGAAAAGATCGTCGCCGCGGTAAAGCGCTAGAGCATCGATGGCGGTTCTGGTCGACAGGCAGACGCGGGTCTTGACCCAGGGGATCACGGGCGCGACCGGGCAGTTTCACACGCGGGCCTGCAAGGAGTACGGCACGCGGATGGTTGCGGGGGTGACTCCGGGCAAGGGAGGAACCGTGTTCGAAGGGATCCCGATCTTCAACACGGTTTCGCAGGCGGTCGCGGAAACGGCGGTGGACGCCACCGTCATCTACGTACCCCCGGCCTTCGCGGCCGACGCGATCATGGAAGCGGCGGATGCGGACATCCCGCTGATCGTCTGTATTACCGAGGGAGTCCCGGTCCGAGACATGGTACGGGTCAAGAGGTTTCTCAGCGGAAGGAGGTCGCGGCTGCTGGGTCCCAACTGTCCCGGCCTCATCACGCCGGGGGAATGCAAGATCGGGATCATGCCCGGGCACATTCACCGGCCTGGGCCGATCGGCGTGGTTTCCCGCAGCGGGACGTTGACCTACGAAGCCGTGGACCAGTTGACGCGGCTCGGGCTCGGGCAATCGACCTGCGTCGGCATCGGCGGGGACCCGGTGCACGGGTTCGATTTTGTCGATATTCTGGATATGTTCAACCGTGATCCTGCGACCCAGGCGGTCGTCATGATCGGAGAGATCGGCGGGAGCGCGGAGGAAGAAGCCGCTGCCTGGATCGCCGCCCACATGAAGAAGCCGGTGGTGGGCTTCATCGCCGGCCAGACCGCGCCCCCGGGAAAGAGGATGGGCCATGCCGGCGCGATCATTACCGGCGGCAAGGGAACGGCGAAAGAGAAAATCGAAGCCATGACCCGGGCGGGCATTCGGGTCGCTCCGTCGCCGGCTCTCATCGGAACGACCGTGCAGGAGGTATTGCAGGAGCTATGAGCGTGGAGCGAACGCTGTCGATCATCAAGCCGGACGCGGTGAGCCGCGGGCTGATCGGAGAGATTCTCAGGCGCTTCGAGGCCGCCGGCCTGAAAATCGTCGCCGGCAAGCTGGTCAGGCTGACGGCCGAGCGCGCTCGTGCCTTCTACGCGGTCCACCGCGAGCGGCCGTTCTACGAGAGCCTCTGCAAGTACATGTCCTCGGGGCCCGTATTCGTCTCGGTGCTCGAAGGGGAAGACGCGATCTCCAGAAACCGCGAGATCATGGGAGCGACCGATCCGGCGAAGGCGGCGCCGGGAACGATCCGGAGGGACTGGGGAAAGGACGTCGAGCAGAACGCCGTTCACGGCTCCGACGGCCCCGAGACAGCGGCGGCCGAGATCGCGTTTTTCTTCAGGCCCGACGAGATCTTTCACTGACGGGAATCATCGGAGGGGCCTTACGACGCCAAGCGGCAAGCCCAATATCAAGGATCTGAGCTCCGCCGAGCTCGAGGCTTACCTGAGAGAGCTGGGCGAACCGGCGTATCGCGCCGCCCAGATCCGGCGCTGGCTCTTTCAAAAACGGGCGCTTTCCTTCTCGGAGATGACCGATCTCGGGGCCAGGCTGCGAGCCCGCCTGGAGGAGTCCTTCTCGATCAGCCGCTTGAGCGTCGTGCGGCAGCCGGTGTCCGCCGACGGCACGAGCAAGTTTCTCTTCGAGCTCGCCGACGGTAACGCGATCGAGAGCGTTCTGATACCCGAGCCGAGGCGTTTGACGCTGTGCATTTCCACGCAGGTGGGTTGCGCCTACGGCTGTGCCTTCTGCGCGACGGCGGCGCTCGGGCTCAAGCGGAATCTTCGGGCGAGCGAAATCGTGGATCAGGTGCTCGAGGTCGCCAGAACGCTGGCCCATCCCCGGCGCATCACCCACGTGGTGCTCATGGGAATGGGCGAGCCGCTGGCGAATTACGACCAGACGGTGCGGGCTCTGGAGATCATCACCAATACCGATTGGGGTGTCGGGATCTCGCCGCGCCGGGTTACCGTGTCGACGGTCGGGCTGGTGCCACAGATCAAGCGGCTGGTCAGCGAAACGCGCGTCAATCTCGCGATCTCGCTGCACGCTCCCAACGAGCAGGTGCGGAGCCAGCTGATGCCGGTCAACCGGAAATATCCCCTGAAGGAGCTCCTCGATTGCTGCCGGTCGCTTCCGATTCCGCGACGCAAACGGATTACCTTCGAGTACGTCTTGCTTCGGGGGGTCAACGATTCCGTGGAGCAGGCGGCTGAACTGTGTCGCGCGCTCGCCGGGATTCGCTGCAAGATCAATCTCATACCGTTCAACCCCTATCCCGGAAGCCGGTTCGAGCGCCCCCCGGAGGCCGACATCGAGCGGTTCCGCCAGGCCCTGGCGGACCGGGCGTTCCAGGTGAACGTTCGCCGGCCGCGCGGCGACGATATCCAGGCGGCTTGCGGACAGCTTCGCGCCGAAGGACGGATGGAAAAACCGCGTCGGGCGGCGGTGGCGTGCTGAGGCTATGGCGGGACCGGTGATCGGGGTGATCGGAGGCAGCGGCCTGTACCGGATGGAGGAGCTCAGGCGGGTCCGCGAAATCGAGGTGAGGACGCCGTTCGGCAGGCCGTCCGATAAGTTTCTCACGGGCAGGCTCGGGGATGCCGAGCTCGTTTTTCTGCCGAGACACGGGTCCGGCCATCGCTGGCTGCCCACCGAGATCAATTTCCGCGCCAACATCTTCGGCATGAAGAAGCTCGGCGTCGAGCGCATCGTTTCGGTGAGCGCGGTGGGCAGCCTTCGGGAGGAGCTTCGCCCCGGCGACATCGTGGTTCCCGACCAGTTCATCGACCGCACGACACAGCGTCCCAGCACGTTTTTCGGCAGAGGCATCGTAGCCCACGTCGGGCTCGCCGACCCGTTTTGCGCGGTGCTCTCGGCCAGGCTGTGCGACGCGGCGCGGGAGGCGGGAGCGCGCGTTCACGGCGGGGGAACCTACCTCTGCATGGAAGGGCCGCAATTTTCGACCCGCGCCGAATCCCGGCTGTACCGGAGCTGGGGCGCCGACGTGATCGGCATGACGAACCTCCAGGAAGCCAAGCTCGCCCGGGAGGCCGAGATCTGCTTCGCCACGCTCGCCCTGGTGACCGACTACGACTGCTGGAACGAGAAGGCGGACGACGTGGAGATCGACCGGGTTCTGGAGGTCCTGCGCCAGAACGTGGAGCTGGCCCAAAAGACGATCCGCAACGCCCTGCCGGCTCTTTCCGGCGAGCGCGAGTGCCCCTGCGCGTCGTCGCTGAAGGAGGCGATCATTACCGAGCGGGCGAAGATCCCGGCGAAGATTCGCCGCGACCTGCGCCCGATCATCGGGAAGTACCTGTGAGCGTACTGGTCGTCGGCACGGTCGCATTCGACTCGGTGGAAAGCCCCTTCGGCTCCGCGGAGCGGATTCTCGGAGGCTCGGCGTCGTATTTCGCGCTCGGCGCGAGCCTGTTCGCCCCCGTGCGCATGGTCGGGGTGGTCGGCCGGGACTTCCCGCAGGAATACCTCGATCTGTTCCTGCGTCGCGGGATCGATCTCGAGGGTCTCAGGAAGGAGGACGGCGAGACTTTTTACTGGCGTGGCCGCTATCACGAGGACATCAACGTCCGCGACACGCTCGAGCTTCAGCTCAACGTTCTCGACGGCTTCCGTCCGAAGATCCCGGAGCGCTACCGCGATGCGGAGTACGTTTTTCTGGGCAACATCGATCCGGTCATGCAGCTGGAGGTCCTCGATCAGCTCCGGCGCGTACGGCTGGTCGCCTGCGACACGATGGACCACTGGATCCGCCGGAGCCCCGAGGAGCTCCGCAAGGTGCTGCGCCGCGTCGGGATCCTCGTGATCAACGACTCGGAAGCGCGCCTGCTGAGCGGCTGCCAGAATATGGTCCGGGCGGCGCGGGCGATCCTCGCGATGGGACCGGAAATGGTCTTGATCAAGCGCGGAGAGTACGGCGTGCTGCAGTTCTCCGATTCCTCGATCTTCGCGACGCCGGCCTATCCGCTCGAGGAGGTTTTCGATCCCACGGGCGCCGGGGATTCCTTCGCCGGGGGGTTCCTGGGGCAGCTCGCGCGCTCCGGCGATCACACCCAGCGCGGCATCCGGCAGGCCATCGTCTACGGCTCGGTGGTCGCCTCGTTCACGGTCGAGGATTTCGGCGTCCGGCGCCTGAGCGGGATCGGCCTTCCGGAGGTCGAAGCGCGGTATCGGAGCTTCGTCGAGCTCACGAATTTTCACACCTGAGATGGATCTTTCGGTCGTCATCCCCGTCTACAACGAGGAGGAGAACGTCGAGCCGCTCATTCGGGAGATCCACGCGGCGGTGGCGCCGCTGGGAAAGCGGTACGAGATCGTGGTGGTGGACGACGGCAGCGAGGACGGCACCTTCGCGGTGCTGGCGGGGTTGTTCCGGTGCGAAGACCATCTGCGGATCGTGCGGCTCAAGCGCAACTTCGGGCAGACGGCGGCGCTCGCGGCCGGGCTGGCGCATGCGCGCGGAGCGGTGGTTGTGTTGATGGACGGAGACGGGCAAAATGATCCGGGAGACATTCCTCTCATGCTCGCCGAAATCGATCGGGGAAACGATCTCGTCTGCGGCTGGCGTTACGAACGCAAGGACCCGTTCCTCAGCCGCCGCCTGCCGTCCATGATCGCCAACGGGCTGATCTCGCGCACCACGGACGTCCGGCTGCACGACTACGGCTGCACCCTCAAGGCGATGCGCGCGGAGGTCGCGCGCGGCCTCAGGCTTTACGGGGAGATGCACCGGTTCATCCCGGCGATCGCCTACGAGCGCGGCGCCCGGATCGCCGAGGTCAAGGTCAACCACCGGCCCAGGACGCGGGGCGCTTCCAAATACGGGATCGGCCGCACGCTACGGGTGATCCTCGACCTGCTCACGGTCAAATTCCTGCTCAGCTACTCGACGCGCCCCTTGCACTTTTTCGGGCTGATCGGGGTCGCGTGCGGATCGCTGGGCTTTTTATTTTCCGCCTACCTGACCGTGCAGAAGCTGGTTTACGGCGCGGACATCGGGGGACGCCCGTTGCTGTTGCTCGCCGTACTGCTGGTTTTTATCGGCATCCAGTTCGTTACGCTCGGGTTGCTCGGTGAAATGCTGTCGCGAACGTATCACGAGTCGCAGGACAAGCCGGTGTTCGTCGTCGGCGAGATCCTGGACCGCGGAGAACGCCCATGAAGCTGGCGGTCGTCGGAACCGGCTACGTGGGGCTGGTGGCCGGGACCTGTTTCGCGGAGAGCGGCAACGACGTGATCTGCGTCGACATCGACGAGGCGAAGATCGCCATGCTGCGGAAGGGTGAGATCCCGATTTACGAACCGGGGCTGCAGGAGCTGGTGCAGCGCAACCAGGAGGAGCAACGGCTCGTCTTCACCACCGAGCTCGACGAGGCCGTGCGCAGGTCGGATATCGTCTTCGTCGCCGTGGGAACGCCGCAGACGGCAAACGGGGAGGCCAATCTCGACTACGTGCGGTCGACGGCGGAGGGGATCGCCCGGGCCATGAACGCGTTCAAGATCGTCGTCCTCAAGAGCACGGTCCCGGTCGGGACGGCCGATCTGGTGCGCGGCTGGATCGCCGGCATCACGCCCCACCGCTTCGCCGTGGTCTCCAATCCCGAGTTTCTCAAGGAAGGCGCCGCGATCGAGGACTTCATGAAGCCGGACCGGGTGGTTCTGGGGGGAGACGACGCCGAAGCCCTGGAGGCGATCAAGGAGCTCTACGAGCCCTTCGTTCGCACCGGGAACCCGATCCTGGTCATGGACAGCCGCAGCGCGGAAATGAGCAAGTACGCGGCCAACGCCATGCTCGCGACCAAGATCTCCTTCATCAACGAGGTCTCGCTGCTCTGCGAGCGGACCGGCGCCGACGTCAACGAGGTCCGCCGCGCGATCGGCCTCGATCGGCGCATCGGCCCGCACTTCATCTTTCCGGGCGTCGGCTACGGGGGTTCCTGCTTTCCCAAAGACGTCCGCGCCATGATCAGCATGGGCGGCGACGCCCCGGAAATGCTCCTCCTGAAAGCGGTGGAGCAGGTGAACGAGCGCCAGAAGCGGGTATTGGTCGAAAAGGTCAAGCGCCATTTCGGCGACCGGCTGCAGGGACTCACCTTCGCGGTCTGGGGGCTCGCCTTCAAGCCGCGGACCGACGACATGAGGGACGCGCCGTCGATCACGATCATCGAGGCCCTGCTGCAAGCCGGCGCGGCGGTGCAGGCGTACGACCCGGAAGCGATGGGCGAGGCGCGCAAGATTTTCGGCGAGCGGATCCGTTACTCCAGGCGCAGCTACGAGGCGCTTCGGGACGCCTCTGCGCTGCTGGTGATGACCGAGTGGAACGAGTTCCGGCGTCCCGACTTCCAGCGCATCAAGGAGCTGCTGAAGACGCCGGTGATCTTCGACGGCCGCAATCTCTACGATCCGGCCGACCTGCAGAGGCTCGGATTCCGTTACTACTCGATCGGGCGGCGGGATGGCTAGCGTCTTGATCACCGGGGGAGCCGGATTCATCGGCTCGCACCTGTGCGAGAGCTTTCTCGCCCGGGGGCACCGCGTCCTGTGCGTGGACAACTACGCCACCGGGGCGGCCGAGAACATCGCCGGCTTTTCGGGGCATCCCAACTTCCGCTTCGTGCACCACAACGTGAGCCAGTTCATCGCGATCGACGAGCCGCTGGACTACGTCCTGCACTTCGCGTCGCCGGCGAGCCCCGCCGACTACCTGGAGCTGCCGATCCCGACGCTGAAGGTGGGATCGCTCGGGACGCACAACGCGCTCGGCCTCGCCAAGGCGAAGGGAGCGGTCTTTCTCCTGGCATCGACCTCGGAAGTCTACGGGGATCCGCTGGTCAAGCCGCAGAGCGAGGAATACTGGGGGAACGTGAACCCGGTCGGCCCCCGGGGGGTTTACGACGAAGCGAAGCGCTTTGCCGAAGCCATGACGATGGCGTACCACCGCTATCACGGTCTCGACACCCGGATCGTGCGGATCTTCAACACCTACGGGCCGCGGATGCGCATGCGCGACGGGCGGGTAGTGCCGAACTTCATCCTCCAGGCGCTCAAGGGAGAGCCCTTGACGGTTTACGGGCGGGGGGATCAGACGCGCAGCTTCCAGTACATCGACGATCTGGTCGACGGCATCCACCGCCTGCTCGAATCGGGCGAGCATCTCCCGGTGAACATCGGCAATCCCCACGAGATGACCATCCTGGAGTTCGCCGAGAAGGTGCTCGAGCTGACCGGGTCGCGGAGCGAGATCGTCTTCCGGCCGCTGCCGCAGGACGACCCGCATGTGCGGCAGCCCGACATTTCGCGGGCCAGGACGATTCTGGGCTGGGAGCCGAAAGTCGGCCTGGACGAAGGGCTGTCCAAGACCATCGAGTACTTCCGCGCCCGCCTGCAGGGGAACGGGGCATGAGAATCGTCGTGACCGGGGGGGCAGGCTTCATCGCTTCTCACGTGGTCGACGCCTATCTCGATCTGGGCCACGAGGTCCATGTGCTCGACGATTTTTCGACCGGAAGCAGGAGCAACCTCAATCCGCGCGCCGTCGCTCACGTGGTCGACATCGCGGATCCGGCAGCGGCGCAGCTGATCCGCGAGATTCGCCCGGAAGTCCTCAACCACCACGCCGCCCAGATGGACGTGCGCCGGTCGGTTTCGGATCCCGTGTTCGACGCGCGGGTGAACGTTCTCGGGCTCGTCAACCTGCTGGAGCCGTGCCGTGACGTCGGGACGCGGAAGGTGATCTTTTCCTCGTCCGGGGGCGCGGTCTACGGCGACGGCGAGCCGATCCCGGCGCCCGAAGACCGCCCGACACTGCCGCTCAGCCCCTACGGGGTGAGCAAGCTCAGCGGGGAATACTACCTCGCCTACTACGCCGCGGTCTTCGGCCTCCCGTACGTGGCCCTGCGCTACGCCAACGTCTACGGGCCGCGGCAGTCGAGCCGCGGGGAGGCCGGGGTCGTGGCGATTTTCATCTCCCGCCTCCTGGCCGGCCTGCAGCCGGTCATCAACGGCGACGGCAGGCAGACCCGGGACTACGTTTATGTGGATGACGTGGTGCGGGCGAACATCGCCGCGCTCGAGACCGCGCACGTCGGCCCGGTCAACATCGGCACGGGGACCGAGACCGACGTCGTGACGCTTTTCCGGCTGGTGCGCGCGGGTCTGGGAACCCGGATCGACGCGATCCATGGTCCGGCAAAGCCGGGGGAGCAGCGGCGGAGCTGCCTGGACGTGACACGGGCGCGCGACGTGCTGGGCTGGCGGCCTTCGGTCGAACTGGAAGAGGGTTTGAGGAAGACCATCGCATACTACCGCGAGCGGGTTCTCGATGGGGCTTGAGCACATCCGAAATTTCTCGATCATCGCGCACATCGATCACGGCAAATCGACGCTGGCGGATCGGCTCCTGGAGTTCACGGGAGCGGTGAGCGCCCGGGAGAGGACCGATCAGATCCTCGACAGCATGGATCTGGAGCGGGAGCGCGGCATCACGATCAAAGCGAGCCCGGTTTGCCTGCGATACCGGGCCAAGGACGGGCGGGAGTACAAGCTGAACCTCATCGATACCCCCGGCCACGTCGACTTCACTTACGAGGTATCGCGCAGCCTCGCCGCGTGCGAGGGGGCGTTGCTGGTGGTGGATGCGGCGCAGGGAGTCGAGGCGCAGACCGTGGCCAACGTTCACATGGCCCTCGACCACAATCTGGAGATCCTTCCGGTGATCAACAAGATCGATCTGCCGAGCGCGGACCCCGAGCGCGTCAAGCGGGAAATCGAGGACGTGATCGGTCTGGACGCGTCGGAGGCGATTCTCGCGAGCGCGAAGGAGGGGATCGGCACGGAAGAGATTCTCGAAGGGATCGTGAGGCGCTTTCCCCCGCCGGCCGGGAGCCCGGACGCCCCGCTGCGCGCTCTGGTGATCGACAGCTGGTTCGACCCCTATCACGGCGCCGTCGTCATGATCCGCGTTTTCGACGGCAGGGTGCGCAAGGGGGACCGGATCCGCATGATGTCCAGCGGCCGGGCGTTCGAGGTCACGCGCCTGGGTCTCTTCGCGCCCGGCCCCGTGGAAATTCCCGAGCTGAGCGCGGGTGAGGTGGGTTTCCTGATGGCCGGAATCAAGGAGATCGCCGAGACCCGTGTCGGCGATACCGTGACCCTCGACGACCGTCCGGCCGCCGAGGCGCTGCCGGGATTCAAGCCCATGAAGCCGATGGTCTTCAGCGGCCTGTACCCCACGGATGCCAACCAGTACCAGAGCCTGCGGGATGCGCTGGAGAAGCTGAGGCTGAACGATTCGTCCTTCACTTTCGAGCCCGAGACCTCCCAGGCCCTTGGATTCGGCTTCCGCTGCGGCTTTCTCGGATTGCTCCACATGGACATCGTCCGGGAGCGGCTGGAGCGCGAGTTCGGACTGAACCTGATCGCGACGGCCGCGACGGTCGTCTACCGCGTGATCAAGACGAACGGCGAGACGGTACAGATCGACAACCCGGTGAAGATGCCCGGCGAGGGGGAGATCGAGCGAATCGAAGAACCCGTGATTCAGGCCGAGATCCACGTTCCGCAGGAATTTCTCGGCGGCGTTCTGAGCCTGTGCGAGGAACGGCGCGGGGTCCAGCGGGAGATCCGGTACCTCGGACCCCGGCGGGTGCTGGTGGTCTACGAGCTGCCGCTGAACGAGATCGTGGCCGATTTCTACGATCGCCTCAAATCGGTGAGCCGGGGCTACGCCTCCATGGACTACGAGCTGGCGGGCTACCGGCAGGCGGACCTCGTCAAGCTCGACGTGCGGATCAACGGGGAGGTCGTCGACGCGATGTCGATGATCGTCCATCGGGACAAGGCGTACTACCGGGGCCGCGACCTCGTGCAGCGGATGCGCGAGCTGATCCCGCGGCAGCTTTTCGAGGTGGTGATCCAGGCGGCGATCGGGAGCCGGGTGATTTCGCGCGAATCGGTGAAACCCCTGCGGAAGAACGTGACCGCCAAGTGCTACGGTGGGGATATTACTCGGAAGCGAAAGCTGCTAGAAAGACAGAAGGAAGGCAAAAAGCGCATGAAGCAGGTGGGAAAGGTGGAAATCCCCCAGGAGGCGTTCCTCGCTGCCTTGAAAGTCTAGATTGGAGCCCGCATGCCCGTTGACAAAGTGAGCAAGGAAAAAGAGCCGATCGCTGCGGCGGAACGCGTGGAGGTAAAAAGCAAGTCGACGTTCCGCGAGTACGCGGAAGCGATCGGCATGGCGCTGCTGCTGGCGCTGTTCATCCGCACCTTCATCGTTCAGGCGTTCAAGATCCCGTCGGGCTCGATGATTCCCACGCTGCTCATCGGAGATCATATCCTGGTCAACAAGCTGGCCTATGGGGTCCGGGTGCCGTTCCTGGAACAATACGTCCTCGATTTCCAGAAACCCCGGCGGGGCGACGTGGTGGTCTTCATTTTTCCCGAGGACCGGTCCAAGGATTTCATCAAGCGGGTGATCGCAGTCGGCGGCGAGACGGTCGAGATTCGCGCGAAGAAGGTCTACGTCAACGGGGTCCCGATCGAGGATCCCCACGCCCATTTCGAGGGAAGCGAGTTTCCCGGGAGCGCCGTCGCCAACCAGGACGATTACGGCCCGAGGACCGTGCCGGAGAATCACATCTTCGTGATGGGCGACAACCGGGACCGCAGCCACGACAGCCGATTCTGGGGATTCGTGAACACGGACGACGTCAAAGGCAAGGCTTTCCTGATCTACTGGTCGTGGGACGGGACGGACCGCTGGGTGCGCTGGGAGCGCATCGGCAACGTCATTTATTGAGAAGGGGACACGAGGAACTGCAATGGCGTTCAATCGCCGCTGGCCAAACCGGCTGTTGACCCTCCTTTCCGCTCTGTCGCTGGCGCTGGTCGCCGTGAACATTCTGCTTCTGCTCGGCAACCAGAACCTGCAGAACGAGATCGGCGAGCGGCAGCAGTTCATCGCTCAGAGCATCCAGCTGGAGCAGCTGCACCGCCAGGTGGTGACGGCTCTGGCGGCCCTGGCGTTGAAGAACAACGACGCCCAGCTCAAAGAGATGCTTGCGGCGATCGGGATAGCGCTGGAGGAAGGAGGGCCGGCTTCGAAAGGGGCGGCTCGCGCGGGAAAGGGACCGTAAAGCATGGAATCGGAGCAGGAAACTCAGGAAACCGCCGCGGGGCGGGACTCGTCGGTACGGCTGCCTTTGACGCTGACCATCGTGGCGGTCCTCGTCTGGACCGTGTTTCAAACGTTTCTGCTGCTCGCGGAGCGCAGCAACCTGAGCGCCACCAAACAGCAGCAGGACCTGGCGGTCCAGGAATCCCAGAAGCTTCGAGCCCAGTTCAAGGCGATCGCGAGCAAGACGGTCGAGCTGGCCAAGAAGGGCAATGCCAACGCAAACGCCGTGGTCGAGCAATTCGGTAAAACGGGCATCGATCTCGGTTCCGTCGGCGGACAGGTTCCATAGCGTGGGACCGGGCTTCGACGACGCGGCTCTGCGAGCGCCGCTCCCGATGCAGGCCCCGTGAACGTCGACTGGACCGAGCTGTTCCATCCCCTGACCTGCCGATGGTTCCTCGAACGGTTCGGCGGACCCACGGAACCGCAACGCGCCGGCTGGGCGGCTATCGCCCGGGGAAGATCGACGCTGATCGCTGCGCCGACGGGCTCGGGAAAAACGCTGGCGGCCTTTCTCTGGTCCATCGACCGGTTGATCCAGCGCGCCGGCCGCGGGCAGCTGGACGACGCGACCAGCGTGCTCTACGTATCGCCGCTGAAGGCGCTCGGCAACGACGTCGCTAGGAACCTCCAGGACCCGCTGGCCGGGATCTATCGGAAAGCGGATGCGGAAGGCGTGCTGGTGCCGGGCCTGCGGATCGCCGTCCGTTCCGGCGACACGCCGTCCCACGAGCGGCAGGCCATGGTGCGCCGGCCGCCGCACATCCTGATCACGACGCCGGAATCCCTCTACATTCTGCTCACCGCGGAACGGAGCCGACGCTTCCTGAGAAGCGTCGAGACGGTCATCCTCGACGAGATTCACGCCGTCGCGCAGGACAAGCGCGGCGCCCATCTGGCCCTGTCCGTCGAGCGGCTGGAGGAACTCACGGGAAAGCCCCTGCAACGAATCGGGCTGAGCGCGACGCAGAAGCCGATCGAGGAGCTGGCGAAGCTGCTCGTGGGTGCCCGAAGAACGCCGGAGGGAGCCCCCGACTGCACGATCGTCGACGTCGGGCACCGCCGGGCCATGGAGCTCGGCATCGAGGTTCCCGATCAGGAGCTGGGGCCGATCGCCACGCACGAGCTCTGGGCCGAAGTTTACGAAAAGGTCGTGGCGCAGATCCAGGCGCGACGAACGACGCTGGTGTTCGTCAACACGCGCCGGCTGGTGGAACGGGTCGCGCACCAGCTCACGGAGCGGCTGGGAGAAAACTCGGTCGGGGCGCATCACGGGAGCCTGTCCCGTGCCCGCCGGCTCGAGGTGGAGGAAAAGCTCAAGGCCGGGGAGCTACGGGCCGTCGTCGCGACCGCATCGCTCGAGCTGGGAATCGACATCGGCCACGTCGACCTGGTCTGCCAGATCGGCTCGCCGCGGTCGCTCAACATCCTGCTGCAACGCGTCGGCCGTTCGGGCCATTGGGTCGGCGCGCTTCCCCGGGGCGTTCTTTACCCGCTTACCCGGGACGATCTGATGGAATGCGTGGCGGCGCTGCGAGCGGTGCGCGCCGGCGAGCTCGACCGGATCGCGGTGCCTGACGCGCCTCTGGACATCCTGGCCCAGCAGATCGTGGCCGCCGTCGCGAGCTCAACTCCGGAAAAAAAAGCGGCGGCTGCGGAGGTCAGGGGGCGACAGCACGGAGTCGCGGAAGAGCAGCTCTGGCAGCTGGTGCGGCGGGCCTATCCATATCGCGGTCTCGAGCGGCGCGACTTCGATCGGGTCCTGGAGATGCTCTCCGACGGCATTTCCACGCGGCGCGGGCGGCGCGGCGCCTACGTTCACCGCGACAGGATCAACGGCAGGCTCCGCCCGCGGCGCGGCGCGAGGATGGCGGCGATCCTCAACGGCGGCGCGATTCCGGACAACGCCGACTACGACGTGGTGCAGTTCCCCGACGAAGCGCTCGTGGGTCGCGTCAACGAGGATTTCGCCATCGAGAGCCTCGCGGGCGATATCTTCCTGCTGGGGAACCGCTCCTGGCGCATCCGGCGCGTGGGCGCGGGCAAGGTCTGGGTCGAGGACGCGCAGGGGCTGCCGCCCACGGTGCCATTCTGGCTGGGGGAAGCTCCGGCCCGGACCCGGGAGCTCTCGGCGGCGGTGAGCGAGCTCAGGCGGGCGATCGCCGGCCGACTCGATGACGCGCCGCGAGCGGCCGCATGGCTGGCCGAAGAAACCGGCATCCCGCCTTCGGCGGCCGAGCAGCTGGTGTCCTATGTCGCCGCGACGGTCGGGCACCTGGGAACGGTGCCGAGCCAGCACGAGATCGTCGCGGAGCGCTTCTTCGACGAAGCGGGCGGGATGCAGCTGGTCATTCATTCGCCGTGGGGCGGGCGGATCAATCGCGCGTGGGGGATGGCGCTGCGCAAGCGCTTTTGCCTGAGCTTCGACCGGGAGCTGCAGGCCGCCGCGACCGATGACGGCATCGTGATCTCGCTGGTGGAACAGCATTCTTTTCCGGTGTCGGATGTGTTCGAGATGCTGCGAGCGGCCACGGTCGAGCGTGAGCTGATCCAGGCGGCGCTGGCATCGCCGCTGTTCGCCAACCGCTGGCGGTGGAACGCGACCCGCGCCCTCGCGGTCGCGCGCTCTCAGGGAGGGAAAAAGGTTCCGGTGGCGCTGCAGCGGATGCGCGCGGAGGATCTGCTCGCGGCGGTTTTCCCGGAGCAGGTGATGTGCCAGGACAACCGCGTCGGGCCGGTGCCGCTGCCCGACCATCCGCTCGTCAACGAGACCATGAAGGATTGCCTGCAGGAGGCCATGGATCTCGAGGGGCTGCGCAACGTTCTGCGGCGGATCGAAACCGGAGAAATCCGCACGGTGGCGCTCCAGACGGTTGCTCCGTCCCCGATGGCGCACGAGATCCTGAATGCCAATCCTTATGCTTTTCTCGACGACGCTCCTCTCGAGGAGCGCCGTGCCCGGGCGGTGTCGCTGCGCCAGATCGATCCGGCCCTGCAGGGCGGCCTCGGCCGTCTGGATCCCGAGGCGGTGAGCGAGGTGCGTCGCCAGGCCCGACCCGATGTCCGCGACGCGGACGAGCTGCACGATTTTCTTCTGAGCGCGTGCCTGCTCCCCGCGGGAGAAGAGCCCGACTGGGAGGATTTCGCGCGAGAGCTGGTCGCTCAAGGCCGGGCGACCGTGCTCTCGTGGCG
Source organism: Candidatus Zixiibacteriota bacterium (assembly GCA_035574315.1). Classification (NCBI taxonomy): domain Bacteria; kingdom Pseudomonadati; phylum Candidatus Zixiibacteriota; species Candidatus Zixiibacteriota bacterium. Next base: position 61,342 of record DATLYW010000016.1, on the reverse strand, counting down.
CGCTGCGGGAGAATCCGCGGAGCGGCGCGCTTACGTCGCCGCGGAACGGTTGCACGTCGCCCGCGCCGCACTGCCGCATGCCGAGGCGGCGCCGGCATTGTCCCTGCCCCGAAGCCTGGGGAGCGAGGCGTGCCTCGAGACCGAGGCTCTGAGGAGGATCGTCGCCGGCTGGCTGGAGGTGACGGGGCCCGTGACCGCCAGCGAGTTGGCGCAGAGGCTCGGGGTGCCCCGGGCGAACATTGAACGCGCGCTGCTAGAAAACGAAGTCTCCGGGGCCGCTCTGCGGGGCGAGTTCAGCGGAGCACCGGGCGGGGCCGGGGAACCGGAATGGTGCGATCGGGTCCTGCTGGCGCGGATTCACCGGCTCACGCTGGCGCGCCTGCGCAGGGAGATCGAAAGCGTTGCTCCCGCCGAATTCCTGAAATTCCTGCTCGTCTGGCAGCACGTCGCCCCGAGTTCTCACCTGCGCGGTCGGGAGGGAGTCCTGGAGATCGTCCGCCAGCTTCAAGGGCTCGAGCTGCCGGCGCCGGCATGGGAACAGCACGTGCTTCCCGCGCGAGTGGAGTGTTACGAGCCGGCCTACCTGGAGCAGCTTTGCCTCGGGGGCGTCGTCTGCTGGGGGCGGCTACGCCCGACCGAGGCTCCCGCGGCCGACGGCGGGACGGCCGTTCGCTCGGGCCGCCGCCATCGGACCGCGCCGACGCGCAGCGCACCCATTGCGTTCGTGCTCCGGGAAGAGATCGGTTTCTTTCTCGACGGCGTGGTCCCGCCCTGGCGCGAGGTCGTCGGACTGAGCGCTGCGGCGCACGCCGTGGCGGGCTACCTCGAGCAACGCGGCGCATCGTTCCTCGCCGATATCGCCAGGGGTACGGGCTTGTTGAAAAGCCAGGCGGAAAGCGCCCTCTGGGAGCTCGTGGCGCGGGGCTACGCTACGGGGGACGGGATCGCGGGGCTGCGGGCCTTGCTCGCGCCGGAGCCGGCAGGGAGGGGAAAGAGGCGGCGGCTTCGGCTGATCGCCGGAGGCAGATCCCGGGAAGGCTTGATGCCCGTCGGGCGCTGGTCGCTCTGGGGAATCCGGAGTGAAACGGAAGCCGGGCAGACGCTTGAGCGGCGCGCCCGGCAACTGCTCCGGCGCTACGGGATCGTCTTGAGGGAGCTGCTCGCGCGTGAGACCGGGTCGGTATCGTGGCGCGAGCTGGCGCGGATCTACCGGCGGATGGAGGCGCGAGGCGAGATCCGCGGCGGGCGGTTCGTGAACGGATTTACCGGCGAGCAGTTCGCGCTGCCCCAAGCGGTGGAAATGCTGCGCCGCGAACGGCGCGCTCCGCAGTGCAGGGAGCCGGTCATCGTTGCGGCGGGCGACCCTCTGAACCTCGTCGGGATCCTCACCCCGGGGCAGCGGATTTCACCTTATTCCCGCCTGATGATCGCGTACCGGGACGGCGTTCCGATCGCCGTCGGAACGCTCGGCGAGCTGAAGCACAGGCTCCAGGGGCACCGCCGGGCCGCGGCCGAACTCAAGCACGGCGTCTGAGCGGCCGTGCAGTGGAGTTCTGCGCCGCCTCCGGCGTTCTTCTTTGCGCGGGTTTTCGAGCCTACGGCCGGGCGTTGCCGTTGACCTGGCGCGGCGCCGAAGCGCTCAGCACCTCCTTCAAGACGCGGATCTCCACCACGTCTTCCTGGAGCCGGGTCAGCCCTTCTTTGGCCCTGTGAATCTCGGCGAGCATGTTGTCGAGCTCCCCCATGGTGATCGATTCCAGAGCCTGACGGATCTTGCGGTTCATGCCGAACAGGTTTTGTACTCCGCCGTTGTCCGAGATTTTTTCGTCGAGCTGCTGATAGAGCCGGGTCACGCCCTCCATCTGGCTTTTGACGTCGTCCACGCTTGATCCTCCTTGCTGCAGTGCTTGCGGTCGATTGTCGATTTGTTGTAACCATCTCAAATCACAGTTTGCTTCCGAAAACAAGCGAGCGCACGCGCCGAAGAACGAAAAGACGCGCCCGAGCCGGCGGTGCGGTGCGCGAACGCAACGGGCGTTGCGCTGTTCCCGGGGGGTTGGTGAGATCATGAGAGGGTTTCGCAGTCTGGGAGTGCCGAGCCCCAGAGTGGAAGGGGCGCAGAAGGTCGGCGGCAAGGCGCGCTACGCCGTCGACGTCGTGCTTCCGGGCATGCTCTGGGTGAGAGTGCTCCGCAGCCCGCTGCCGCACGCGAGGATTCGGGGGCTGGACGTTTCGCGCGCCGCGAGCGCTCCGGACGTGGCGGCGGTTCTGACCGGGGACGACGTTCGGGGCGCTCGCATCGGAAAGAAAATTGTCGACATGCCGCTGCTGGCGGACGGCGTGGTGCGCTACGTCGGCGAGAAGGTCGCTGCCGTTGCGGCCGAGAGTGAAGAGGCGGCCGAGCGCGCAGTCGATCTCCTGCAGGTCGACTACGAAGAGCTGCCGGCCGTCATTGATCCGCTGGTGGCGATCGAGCCGACGGCGCCCGTGATTCATCCCGATCTGAGCCTGTACAGGGGGCTTCTCCATCCCGTGGAACGCCCGACCAACGTCTTCGTTCAGCTTTCGTGGAAGAAGGGAGACGTGGAAGCCGGGCTCCGGCAGTCCGACCTCGTGGTCGAGAACGTATACCGCGTTCCTTCGGTGCATCAGGGCTATATCGAGCCGCATTCCTGCGTCGTTGCGGTCAGGCCGGACGGGAGCGCGGACGTCTGGGCTTCGACCAAGAGCCCCTACAACCTGCGCGAGCAGGTCGGGGCCGCGCTGCAGGTGCCGCCGGCCGGAATCGTCGTTCACCCGTGCCACGTCGGCGGGGATTTCGGCGGAAAGGGGGACGCCAACGACGTCGCGCTGTGCTACGCGCTTTCGCGCCGTTGCGGGCGGCCGGTGAAGCTGGTGCTGGACTACGGCGAAGAGTTGATCGCCGGCAACCCGCGCCACAGCGCCGTGGTCCGGATCAGAACCGGGGTGAAGAAAAACGGCATCCTGATCGCCAGTCATCTGGAATTCATCTTTGACAGCGGCGCTTACGGATCCTATCGCCCGCAAGGATTCCTCGTGGGCGCTCACGACTCGGTCGGCCCGTACAGGATTCCGCATTGCCTCGTGGAGGAAAAATACGTCTACACCAATAAGGTTCCCTGCGGTTACATGCGCGCTCCCGGGCACGTGCAAGGCCACTTTGCTACCGAGAGCCAGATGGACCTCGTGGCGGAGAGACTGGGCCTGGACCCGGTGGAGTTTCGTCGCATGAACTTCATGCGCGACGGGGACGCGACGCCCTTGGGCGAACGAATCGGCCATATCCGGGCGGCCGAGACTCTCGAGGAGGCGGTCGAACGCTCGGGATACCGGACCGCCAGGAAAGCCGGCACCGGCAGGGGCTGCGCCGTGGCGTGCTGGATTTCCAAAGGCGGAGAAGCGTACGCGTTCGTCACGATCGACGCGCAAGGGGGCGTGACGCTTTCCTCGGCGGTCGCCGACACCGGCCCCGGGGTTTACACCGTGATGCGGCAGATCGTGAGCGAGGAGCTGCGAGTTCCGCCGGATTCGGTGGCCGTGGAAATGCTCGACACGAGGAGAGTGGTCAAGGATACCGGGGTGCGCGGCAGCAGCAGCACGCGAGTGCACGGCGGCGCGGCGCTGCTGGCGGCGCAGGACGCGCGAGAGAGGTTGCTGCGGGCTGCCGCCGCTCTGATGGGCGCCGCTCCTGAGGACCTGATCCTCCACGAGGGCGGCGTGACGCACGCCCGGGCCGAGCGGCGGTTGAGCCTTGCCGAGATCGTCCGGGCCAACGGCGCACCGATCACGGGCGAAGGCCACTACGCCAACACCGCGGACGGCCCCGAGGCTTCCACGGTGGCGCAGGTCGCGGAAGTGGAGGTCGATCCCGAGACCGGCGAGGTTGCCGTCAAGCGTTTGACCAGCGCCCACGACAGCGGAACGGTGCTGAACCCGGCGGCGCATCAGGGTCAGATCGAGGGCGGCGTGATCATGGGAATGGGCTACGCCCTGATGGAGGAGCTGGTCTTCGACGACGCCGGCAAGGTGCAGACCGCGAGCCTGGGGGATTACAAGATCCCCAACATCAAGGATATCCCAGCGCTCGGCACCGCCGTATTGCGGTCGAACGCGGGAAGCGGTCCTTACGGGAGCATGAGCATCGGCGAAACCGCCATCATCCCGACGGCTGCGGCGATCGCCAACGCGGTTCGCGACGCTGCGGGAGCGCGCATCACGACCCTGCCGATCACGGCGGAGAAGGTGCGCGACGCGATCAGAAAAACGTGATCGCGGCTGCGGGGCGGCAACAGCATGAATCCCGCCGATGGGCGCGGGCCCCTCGGATCAGGAGGCCGTGCCGGGCGGCTTTTCCCGTTTCGCGTGCAGGTCGGTAAAAAACCCGTAGAACGAGACAAGAGCGCGTTCCTCGACGTTCGGATGACCGTCGCGGGTCCGGTAAAGGATCGTAACGCTCAGCGGACGCTTGTGGATTTCCAGCAGCTCGGCTCCCTTGGAATCGAGGTACGAGCCGAGCGTGCGCAGCGTGTTCGAGAGGCTGTAGAAGTCGGGCAGGCGGTGCGGCCTGCGTCTCTTTGCGCGGCCCTCGCGCTCCAGGCGCTGGATGTCCGCGGGGAAGTAGCTCCATGTCCGCTCCGCGGAGCGCAACCCTAAACGCTCCGACAATTCGCCGAGAACCCGGCCGATCAGCGACGAGCTCCTTTCGGGCTCGCCCTTCACGACGTACTGCTCGCCTTTCTTTTTCAGCTCGAAAACCTGGACGCGCCTGGCTTCCAATGCCTGGCCGATCGCCCGCAGGTGCAGATCGTAGGAGCTTCGAGCGTTCATGAACGCCTCGCGCAGAGGTGAATGAATCGGGCGCTTCGCTCCCCATAGCACCGCGCGGCTCCGGAAACAAGCGGAAAACCGCTCGTTCCTTGACAACGGGTAGGGCGAAACGTATCGTAGCAGCGCAATTCCACGAACGCCCGAGCGTTCCGCGGGGAGGAATCATGGCACATCCGGAAAAGATCGGCGAGGCGGGCAGCGCCCTCGCTTACCGCGGGCTGCGGGAGTGGCTCGATCAGGTGGAAAAAATGGGGGAGCTGCTCCGCGTTCGCGGCGCCCACTGGGACCGTGAAATGGGCGCGATCACGCAGATGTTGACCGAGAGCGCCAAGGGGAAGGCTCCGGCGATCCTTTTCGACGAGATTCCCGGCTATCCAAAAGGCTACCGCACGCTGTACGGGCAGTTTTCCACGATCCGGCGGGTGGCCCTGACCCTCGGGCTCCCGCTCCAATACGAGCGCAAGGCCGACATCGTCAAGGCCTACCACCGCCGCATGGAAGACATGAAGTTGATCAAGCCCAGGTTCGTCAAGACGGGGCCGATCTTCGACAACGTTCTCGAGGGTGACAAGGTGGATGTCCTCAAGCTGCCGGTGCCGATCCATCACCAGCTCGACACCCATCGCTACATCGGCACGGCCGACCTCTGCATCACCAAGGATCCGGACAGCGACTGGTACAATCTCGGCGCCTACCGCTGTCAGGTTTACGACGAAAAAACCGTGGGCTGCCAGATCACCGAAGGCAAGCACGGGCGGATTCACCGCGACAAGTACTTCGAGCGCGGGGAGAAAATGAAGATCGCCATCGTCTGCGGGCAGGATCCGCTGCTCTACATGCTTTCGGCGAGCCCGCTGCCGAGCGGGGTTTCGGAGTACGATTTCGCGGGGGGAATTCGCGGCGAGCCCGTGGAAGTCGTCAAGGGGCCGTTCACCGGCTTTCCGATCCCGGCCGACGCCGAGATCGTCCTCGAGGGCGAGGCGGTTCCCGGGCAGGTCAGGCCCGAGGGGCCGTTCGGAGAATGGATGGGCTACTATTCCGACGACGTGGTGCCCCGGCCGTACGTGAACGTGAAAACCGTCCTGTACCGCAACGACCCGATTCTCACGTGCGCGCCCCAGCACAAACCCGTGGACGAGACCGGGTTGCTCAAGGGTATCGCTGGAGCCGCGGAGATCTGGAAGGCGCTGGAAGCCTGCGGCTTGCCCGATATCCTGGGGGTCTGGAACCATGAAGGGGCGCCCGCGACCCGTTTTACGGTGATCCAGATTCGCCAGCGTTATCCCGGCCACGCCCGCAACGTTCTTCATGTGGCGGCCAACTGTATGGCCGGAGCCTACAACGGCAAGTGGACGGTGGTGGTGGACGACGACGTCGACTGCTCCGACATGGATCAGGTCCTGTGGGCCATGGGGACGCGCTTCGATCCGGTGACCGACATCGACATCGTGCAAAAAGCCTGGTCCTCGGGGCGCGATCCCATGTTTCTTCCCGGAAACTTCAACAACCGCATCCTGATCGACGCCTGCATCCCCTACAACCGTAAGCTGCGCGGGGAGTTTCCGAAAGTTGTCGAGGTCCCGGAGAACGTTCGAGCCCAGATCAAGGCGAAGTTTCCTCAGATCTTCAAAAGTCTCTCCTGACGCGGGGCGGAGCCATGGTTTTCAGCAGTTGGCGGGGAGTCGTCGGCGTCGTCAAGCCTACCCACCGCCCGGGATCGCTCGAAGAGTTCATCCGGTTGCTTCCGGAAGGGATCGGCGTCGTTCCCGTTTACCTCAACTTCAAGCGCGGCACCGAGGAGGAGTTTCGCGGCGCCCTGTCGGCGATCGAGGAAAAGGTCGCGGAGCTGGCAGCGGAAGGCGTCGACCTGATCCACCCGGAAGGGGCGCCGCCGTTCATGGTCCACGGCTACCATGGAGAGGCCAGGATCGTGGACGAGTGGCAGGCCCGGTACAACGCCCCCATCGTCACCGCCGCCCAGACGCAGGTCGAGGCGTTGCGCGCGCTCCACGTCAGAAAGTTCGTGGGAGTCACCTATTTCGTCGGCAGGGTCAACGAGATCACCGCGCGCTACTTCGAGGACGCCGGCTTCGAGGTGCTGGGGATGGAAGGGATGGAGGTGGCGTTCGCGGACGTCGGTCGGATCGCCTCACGGGAGATCTACGCGCACGCGCGCAAGGCGTTCCTGAAGAGTCGAGAGGCCGAGGCAATCTACCTGCTGGGCACGGGATGGCGCTGTCTGGACATCGTCCGCCTCCTGGAGGAAGACCTGCAGGTCCCCGTTATTCACCCGGTAGCGGCCCGCGTGTGGGCGGTTCAGAAAAGACTGCACGTGCGGCAACCCGTGAAAGGGTTCGGCCGGCTGTTGCAGGAGATGCCGTGAGTTCCCGCTGCGCCTCCGCGGACCGGACCGGGACCGGAGCGAGGCGAGGAGGGCCAGAAGCGGAACGCGGCGGGATTCGCGACACCTGGGAAATCGGAGGAGCGGTACGATGAAGGCGAGTTGGAGGCTTGCGCTTGTCGGGTCGGCTCTGGCGCTGTTCGTCGGCTCGGCTCCCGGCCGGGCGGCCGAGCAGCCGTTTTACAGAGGGAAAACCCTGACCGTCCTCATCAACTACGCCGCCGGCGGCCCGACGGACATCGAAGGGCGTCTGGTGGCGAAGCACATCGGCAAGCACATCCCCGGCCAGCCCACCGTCGTTGCGCAGAACATGGCCGGTGCCGGCGGCATCACGGCGACCAATTTCCTCGGCGAAGTGGCCAAGCCCGACGGCCTGACGATGAGCTATTTCACCGGTAACTTCTTCAACGTGCTGCTGGCGGATCCGACGCTGCGGGTGGATCTCTCGAAGTTCGCCTACGTGGCCAGCATCGAGGGTTCGAGCGTGGCCTACATTCGCAGGGACGTCCCGCCGGGTATCGGCTCTCCGCAGGACATCGTCAAGGCCCAGCTGTTCAAGGCCGGGGGCTTGAGCGTGGCCAGCACCAAAGACGTGCGCTTCCGTCTCGAGCTGGACCTGCTCGGCAGCAAATACCAGTACGTGACCGGCTACAACTCGAACTCCGACGCGCGGTTGGCCGTGCAGCGCAACGAGGTCCAGTTCTTCGTCGAAGGGCTGCCGGCCTACCGGGCGACGGTCGAGCCGCAGATGGTGAAGACGGGACTGGTGCTGCCGCTTTACGCGAACGAGCTGATCGACGAAGAGGGCAATCTTCAGCCCAACCCGGAAGCCCCCGACCTCACTCCGTTTTCCAAGCTCTACCAGTCGGTTCACAAGAAACCGCCGTCGGGACCGGTGTGGGAGGCGTTGAAGGTCACCTATATTTCGCAGGGGATGCAAAGGGTCGCGATGATGCCGCCCGGGACGTCGCCGGAGCTCGTCGCGGCCTTGCGGCGCGCTTTTGCCGCGATGGTCAAGGACCCGGACTTCGTCGCGGAGTTCAAGAGAATCACCCGCTCCGAACCCAATTACCGGATCGGGGTGAGCGGCGAAAAGATCGTCCGGCGCCTCCAGGAGGCTCCCGCCGAAGTCAGGGCGTTCATCAAGCAGTACACCACTCCGAAGAAATAAGCTGCCCCGGTCCTCGACAGGTCGCCGATCTCTCTTTCCGCCGCCGGCCGACAGGGCTAGCGTCAGCCACGGAAGGAGATAGGCGCACGCTCCCTGAACAGACCGAGCGACGCCATCCCGTGTTCTGGCCGGCGATGTCCCCGCGGCTCTGGCTGCCCGGCCCGTCGTTTCCGGAACGGTGAGGCCAAGGTGTACTGCCGGCAGGCGATCGCCATCCATCCGACCCATGGCGCTGCGGACGTGGCCCTCGGGATTGCCGAGTCGCCGTGCGTTCGCCGCTCCCTCGAATTACTCCCAGCCGGAGACTGAAAACCGGCTGCGAGCCAGCGAAATGCGGGAGAAGCGTTCCAGAGGTCCGGAAGCGCGATGGGCTTTGGAACCCGCACAAAACCAGTATGCAGACACCCTTGGCGGATTTTTACGGGCAACCGTGCCGCAAGCCGTTGAATCGGGGCTTCGTCCATGATAACTAACTGAACGAATCGGAAAAATAGAAAAGAGGTGGCTCACAGGTGAATGTGCGAAACGTTGTGCTCGGGATCCTGGTGCTGGCTTTGGCCTCGGTCCCGGTTCGGGCGGGCGAAAAAGTGCGTATTGGATACGTCCACGTCTTCGACGATGCCCCGGTGGTCATCGCCAGAGACAAGGGGTTTTTCGCCGCCGAGGGGCTCGAGGCCGGCGTGACGATGTTCACGAGCGGACCGACGCTGGTCAAAGGTCTGGTGTCGGACCAATTGGACGCGGGGGTGCTCGGTTTCACCAACGCGATCACGTGGTCCTCGCAGGGAGCGGACCTCAAGATCGTCGGCAAGGTCCAGGAAGGCTTTCACTCGCTGATTGCGCGCAACGATCGAAACATCAAGAAGCTCGGGGACCTCAAGGGAAAGTCGATCGCGAGCCAGGCGGCCGGCAGTACCGCCGACATCGTTTTGAAGGGCGTGGTGTTGAAGAAAGCCGGGCTCACCGACAAGGACCTGCAAATCATGTATACCGCGCCGTCCACCGCTCTGGCATCGCTGAAGGCGGGCCGGGTCGATTCCGCTTTTCTGTTCGAGCCGTACGACAGCATCGTGCGCGCCACCGCGAGCGTGACGGAGATCTACGAGGTCGGTAAGCACTGGCCGTTTCCCTGCATGGTCGTCATCGTTCCCGGCAAGCTCGTCAAGGATCGGCCGGCCGCGGTGCGGGGACTGCTGGCGAGTATCAAGCGAAGCGTGGAGTTCATGAAGCAGAATCCCGCGGAAGCGAGCCGGATACTGGCCCCCGCTTTCATGCCGGACGGGGATCTCTCCGTCGAAGGGCGGACCATCCCGGCGCAGGAAATCATGCTCAAGTCCCTCAAGTCCAACGTTTTCGACTGGCGTTTGTCCAAGGCGGACCTCAAACGCATGGAAGAGCTTTCCGGGATCATGAGGGAAATGGATATTCTCAAGAATCGCGTGCCGCTCAGCAGCGTGGTCGATCTCCGATGGCAGACGGAACTGGAGCGGGGCAAACCGTAAGGCCAAGGGCATCCTGGCACGCGCGATTCAGCAGACTGTTCCCCTATGCGGCTGCCTTTGTCACGATCTTTGTCGGCTGGCAGGCAGCCGCTTCCATTTTGCCGTCCTATTTGATCCCGTCCCCGGTCCAGGTTCTCGCGAGGCTGAGCCGGGAGCTGGGTCGCGAAGCGTTCCTCGTGACCATCGGGCGCACGTTCGTCCGGCTGATCGCGGGATTCAGCCTCGCTTGCTTTCTCGGGCTCGCCATCGGTCTCGTCAGCGGTATATGGAACTTTTTTCGCCGTTATTCACGCGCCGTCGTTTCGATCCTCCAGTCCGTGCCTCCGATCGCGTGGGTACCGCTGTTCATCATCTTGTTCGGATTCGGCGATTACCCGATCATTCTGGTGATCCTGATCTCGGCGTTCTTTCCCATGGCCGTCGGCGTCATGAACGCCGTCGAACAGATCGAGCCGGCGCGTGTCGATGTGGCGAGGCTCCTCGGCGCCAGCCGGGGGCAGCTGTTGACCAAAGTCTATGCGCCCGAGGTGGTTCCGGCGGTCATAACCGGGGCACAGGTCGGCTTCGGCAACGCGTGGCGTTCGTTGATCGCCGCTGAAATGGTCGGCGGAGTGAACGTCGGGCTCGGCTGGTTCATCAATTTTTCAGGCGAAGTGGCGGACATGGTCGGGGTCCTGGCGGGAATTTTCGTCATCGGGCTGTTTTCCGCCGTGCTGGACGGCTATTTTCTGGAGCGGTTCAAGCGCCGGCTGCTCCGCTGGAAGTACGTCTAGCTCACGGCGGCTGCTCATGTCCAAGATCGTCGTCGAAAGCCTCTGCCGGTCGTTCGGGGAGTTACGCGTTCTCGAGGACGTGAGTCTCGCCGTCGAGGAAGGAGAGCTGCTGGCGATCGTCGGGCCGAGCGGCTGCGGCAAGAGCACGCTCCTTAGGATTCTCTCCGGTCTGGTCCGGCCGACGGCGGGACGGGTCCTGATCGACAGCGCGGAAGTCACGGGGCCGAATCCGCGGCACAACATGGTTTTTCAAGAACACGCACTTTACCCTTGGCGGACGGTGTTTCAAAACGTGGCCCTCGGCCTCGAAATTCAAAAACGCGATCGCGACGCCATTCGCCGGAAGGTGGCCTCGCTGCTCGGCATGGTGGGGCTGGAAAATTTCGCGTCGTACTATCCGCATCAGCTTTCCGGGGGAATGAGACAGCGGGTGAGCCTGGCGCGCGCGATAGCGGTCGATCCCGACGTCCTCTTCCTCGACGAGCCCTTCGGCGCCCTGGACGCGATGACGCGCCTGACGCTCCAGGATGAGCTCCTGCGTCTGTGGCTGGATGCGACCAAAACCACGATCCTGGTCACGCACGACGTCGAAGAAGCGCTCTTCCTCGCCGATCGCGTCGTAGTCATGTCCGCTCTTCCGGGCCGCGTGCGCGAGGTCATCGTGGTTCCCGAAAAACGGCCGCGGGACCGCGGGAGCGCGTCGCTGGCCCGGCTGAAGCGGGGAATCCTTCACCTCCTGGGACTGGAGTCCAGGGTGCGGCGGGCGGCGGCGCCGGATTTCTCGATTTGACGGCTATGGGATCGACGGACGGCGGCGCGGCTCAGAAGTTGACGAAGATGTCCTTCGCCTCGTCGCCGGTGAGCTGCTTGATCGTCGTGATGCGGTCGCTGAATTCCTTGAGCGTTCCGAGGGAACTCGGTCCGACGTCGATCAGGATGGAAAAAAGGGAAAAGCCGAGCTTCTCCTTGTCCCTGCGGAATCGCTCGGCCCACTGCGGGTTGACCTGGCACTCGCCGTCGGTGATGAACACGATATCGCCTTTCTTGAAACGGGACTGCCTGAGGCATTCGAGCGCGGCGTCCAGGGGCGTTTGAAAATCGGTTCCGCCGCCCGGAAAGTATTCGGCGAGGTCCATGACCCTTTTCGTGTCGACGTCGTAACGGCTGCGAGGGTTGAGATCGAGGACCTGCAGCGGCGTGTCTTCCGAAGAAAAGCAGATGGATCGGAAGAGCCGCCGCTGGCGGCGGGCGATCTCGAGCAGCGTGAGCGCGACCGCCTTGGCCCAGATCTCCTTGTCGCCCGCCATCGAGGAGCTGCCGTCCAGGCAAACGATCATCGGACCCTTGCTTTTTTCTTCGATTCCCCGCAACGAGTACTGGATCAGCTCCTGGTCCAGGTAGCGCCGGTAGAAATCCTTGCGCAAGGTGGGATGGTGCAGCGTGAGCAGCTCGTGGGGGAGCAGCCGGTGGAGCGACTCCCCGCGCTCGACTTCCAGCACCTCTTCACTGGCGCGCTCGAAGACCTTCTTGCGCAGCCCCAGGGCGTGAAATTTCATCCGCCCGACCATGCGCGCGAGCTTCTTCAGCTTATCGTTCCCGGCCAGGCGCTTCCCCAGCTCGAGTTTTTCGCCCGCCGGAGAGCGTTGCCCCGGTCCGACCGCGGAGCCCCACGCCTCGGTCTCTTCGCTGGCTTCTTCGAGCTGCTGGGTGACCTTGATCGCCTCGGCCTCGACACGGGTCGTCTGGCTTTCGAAGCGCTGGAGGTCGTCCTTGAGGCGGGCGACCTTCTGGCGCAGCAGAGCCTGTGCGCCCTGGGCCTGTCCTGCGAGACGCTTCGCCGCCTGAGCCAGCGCCTCGGCCGCCCGCTCGGACGCGGCTTCCTTGTCGAGTTCGGCGGCGTTGTGCAGCTCGGCGAGCTTTTCGGCGACGATCTCTTCCTGTTTCTCGATGTCCCAGAGGTCCCGCATGTCGCGGCGCGTCACGAGCTTTTCGGCCCGCAGCAGGGCCAGCAGCCGTTCGCCGATCAGCAGGGCCGAAAGGCCGGCGCGCGCCTCGTTGAGGACCGTCTGATCGCGCAGCAGCTCGTACTGGCGGCCGCGGCGCACGGCGTTCAGCAGACGTTCGTTCAAGAGCGCGCTGGGCCGCACGTCCCGCGCGTCCCGGACGATCACGTTGTACTTGAACAGGGCGCAGAAAATGTCCTGGAGGAGGGAACCGAAATGGGGCAGAAAGGTGCCGCCGTTCTGCTCGAGCTCGCGCAGGGAGGGCGATTCGGCACGCAGCTGGCCGTAGACGCGCCGGTCGTAGGCGTCGCTCTCCACCCAGCAGGTGTTCTCCGGCAGCGGCTCCTCGAGGGTCTTCGGCAGCGTGACCTTGCGCCCGCGTTTCGGGGGCATCAGAACTGCTCCAGCATCTGCTTCTGGATCTGCTCGATCTCGCTTCGCAGCGTGCCGACGCGGTCCACCGGACGGCCGAGCCTGCGCGCCTTCTCGATGATCTGATCCACCTTGGCGAGAATGTTGCGCAGCTTGGTGTGGAGCTCGATCAGCGCGCGGGCGCGCTCCTCGCTCGTCTCCCAGGACCGCAGCGCCGAGTCGCGCAGCTCGCGCGACTCGTAGAGGAGCTCGGTGACCTCCTGCTCGTAGCCGAGAAGCAGCTCGCGTATGGTCGCCCGGACCTGCTCGCGCTCCGCGGGGTCGCGCCAGAGCACGTGCTCGAGCAAGAACAGGTTGCGCTCATCCACTTCCGCTTGCTCCTCCAGGTAGGCGTGGGCCTGCAGCAGCGCCAACGACTGACGGTAGCGGCGGTCGGAAGCCTGAATGTTCTTCTTGTTGAGCTCGCGGCGGATGTCGGCGATGCTGCGGTAGACGTGAGCCGGGACCGGGATATCCGCCGCTTCCCGCCGGCTCTCGGCCAGCTCCGCGAGGCTGAGCGTGGTCCGCTCGGCCGGCGCGCGGGACTCCAGCATCCGCAGGAAACGGAAATCCTCGACGATGTAGCCCACCACATACCGCACCAGGAATCGGTCATACAGGGCGACCAGCTCGTCGTCCTCGGGGAGCTCGTTGCTCGCGCCGAAGAGCGTGAGCAACGGCACGCGCACGATTTCCTTGCCGTTGTGGAAGAGCCGTTCGTTGATGAGTGTTAAAATAGCGTTGAGAATCGAGGAGTTAGCCTTGAAAACCTCATCCAGAAAAGCGATATGAGCCTCCGGCAGCTTGTGGCTCGTGACCCGGCGATAATCGTCCTGCTCGAGCGCCTTCAGGCTGACGGCGCCGAAGATCTCCTCGGGCGTCGAGAAGCGGGTGAGCAGCCACTGAAAGTAGCTTGCCCCTTCGATCCGCCGGCAGAGCTCGTCGGCGAGCATCGACTTGGCGGTGCCGGGCGGCCCGATGATCAGCACGTGCTGCGCCGCGAGCAGGGCGCAGAGCGCGGCGTCGATCAGCTCTCCCCGCTCGAGAAATACCTGCTTGAGCTCCTCGCGGATTTTTTTCAGCTTTTCTTGGCGCGTCATGTTGCGCTACGATTGCAGGCTAACAGATACCCGCAAGTTAGACAATTGTCCGCGCCGGGGCCGCCAGCGGTGGCGGGCCGCGGGGTGCCGGCGCGATTCAACGGGAGGGGGACATGACGAAACTCATCTTCGCGGGGATAATGGTCGTCCTGGGAGTCGGTTTGGGCCGCCTGCTCGGCCGCATGGCCACGCGGCGACCCGAGGTCGCCAGAAGCCTCGATCTCGCTTCCAGAGCCACGTTCGGGGCGGGCGTGGCGGTGGCTGTGATCGTCGTGGTCACGTCGATCTTCGTGGTTATTCCGGCCGGCCACGTCGGGGTCAAGGTCCTGTTCGGAAACGTCGACCCGCAGCCGCTGCGCGAAGGCCTCAACGTCGTGTGGAATCCGCTTTACGACGTGGTGAGGATGGACACCCGCGTCGTCAAGTTCCAGGAAAGATACGACGCGGCGTCCAAGGACCAGCAGATCGTGCACGTCGTCATGGCGCTGAACTTCCGGCTTTTGCCGGACCGGGCGCCGGAGGTGTATCGGGCGATCGGGCCGAACTACGTCAACGTGATCGTCGCCGCGGCGGCTCCGGAGGTGCTGAAGGCGAATACCGCCAAGCATAACGTCGCCGAGATCCTGCAGCAGCGCCAGCTGATCAAGCTCGACGTGCAAAAGGGTCTGACGGAATGGCTGGCGCGCTACGGCCTGGCGCTTAACGAGGTCTCCCTGGCGGACATTCGATTCGACAAGAAATACGAAGAGGCGGTCGAGAACGCGCAGATCGCGGAGCGCAATTCGGTGGCGGCGGACTGGAACGCCAGGGCGAGGATCGCCACGCTGCGGGGAGAGGGCGAAGCGGAGCTGGAGAAGGCCAAAGGAGAAGCGGCGGCCAAACGACTGCGCGCGGACGCCGAGGAGTACTACAACACGAAGGTCGCCGCGTCGCTCCGGCCGCTCGTCATCCAGCAGCAGTACCTCGCCAGGTGGGATGGCAAGCTGCCTCAATTCCTCACGGGCGGCGGAGCCCAGGGGCCGTTGTTGATGCTTCCCGGGAATCTCCTCCAGGACCGGGCGGATAAAAAATAGCGGCCCGCGTGCGGTGGAAATCGCGCCCCCTTTGGAGTAAGGACGGAATCAGCCTCAGGGAGGGACGACGATGACGATGCGTTCCGCGGGTACAACAATCGTATTTTCGATCGTATTGTGGCTATCGTTCGGCGCCGCCATTGGCCGGGGTCAGGAGTCGAAACTGCTGGAAGCGGCGATGAAGGAAGGAGGGAAGGCGGTCGTTTACGGATCGATCGAGAACGACACGATGGACCTCGTGGCCTCCGCGTTCAGGAAGAAGACCGGGATCGAGGTGCAGTACTGGCGGGCTTCCTCCACGAAGGTGATGGACCGGGTGCTGAGCGAATCGCGCGCCGGCAAGCCCGCCTTCGACGTGGTCCTGACCAACGACGCGCCGATGGATTTCATGCGACGCGAGGGGGTTTTTGCGAAATACGACTCGCCGTCGGCCAAGGCGTTCCCCAAGCATGCGGTCGACCCGAACCTCGGGCCCCGCTACCGTGACGTGCTGATCGGGATCGTCTACCACGCCGGCCTGGTGAAGAAGAGCGAAGCCCCCAGGTCGCTCGAGGATCTGCTCAAGCCTCAATATCGGGGCAAGGTGGTGATGCCAGACCCGAGCCAGCACACGACGACGGCGCAGTGGCTGGCGAGCCTGCACAAGATCCTGGGCGGGGAGGAAAAGGCGGACAAGTTCATTCGCGATCTCGCGGCCACCAGGCCTCTTCTCGTCGAATCGTTGACGCCCTCGGGAGAGCGGATCACGACCGGGGAGACTCCGATCGGCATCAGCTTCATCAAGAACGTCGTTTTCTACGGAAAAAAGGGGATTCCTCTCGACTACGTGAGGCTGGGAAAGTTCATGGGGGACGGCCATTATATCGCCCTAGGCGCCAAGGCGCGCAGCCCGAGCGCGGGAAAAGCCTTCATCGACTTCTTCCTCGGGGAGGAAGGCCTTCAACTGATGGCGGGCGTCGGGGAATGGGTCAATCGCAAGGGGATCTACCCTCCGATCCCCGGCGCCGAGAAGATCGAGACCGTGACCATGGTGCAGCTCGACAAGAAGGCGTTCGCGGAAAAGATGGCTGAGTACCGGAAGCTCTTTCTGCGCTGAAGGAATCGTACATGGACGGGATGGCGGCGCCGACGGCCGAGCGCGACTGGGACGTCATCTTGATCGGCGCGGGGCAGAATAGCTTCGCGCTGGGAACCTACCTGGGGATGGCCGGCCTGGAGACGGTGATCTGCGAGAGCCGCCTGGAAAACGGCGGGCGGCTGGCCAGCGAGGAGATCACGCTGCCCGGCTACTGGCACAATACGCTCGCCTATTTCCAGGACAACCGGGAGCTTTCGCCGGTCTGGAGGGAGCTCGGGTGGGAAGACACCCATCACGCCGCCTTCGTTCGTCCGCCGGTGATCAGCGCGCTGCTGCTGGAGGACGGGAGAGCGCTCTCGTACCACCAGGTCCTGGAAGGCACGGTCGAGTCGATCGCGCGTTTCTCCGCCAGGGACGCGGCTGCCTGGCGCGCCGCGCATCGGAGATTTTCCCGGCTCGTCCGCGAGACTTTGATCCCCTATTACTATCGAAGCCCGCTGTCGAGCGACCTCGAGCAGCAGCTGGAACGCGATCCCGATGCCGGCGACTTTCAACGCCTGTGGCGGATGACCCCTCGCCAGGTGGTCGACGAGCTGTTCGAGGACGACGCGGTCAAGACGCTGATCCTGTCGCAGATGGCGATTCCGCGCGGCGTGGCTCCGGACTATGCGGGCGCAGGCATCGAAGTATTGAAGCTGATCGCGGGCGACGAGAAACCGGAGCTGGCGCGGGGCGGGTCGCATTCGATCGCCCAGGTGTTGCAGCGGGCCTACGTGCGTCACGGGGGACAGATCCGCGCCATGCACCACGTCGAGAGAATCCTGGTCGACGGAAACCGGGCGGTGGGCGTGCGGCTGCGCGACGGCCGGGAATGGCGCGCGCGGCTGGCGGTCGTTTCCAGCGTCGATCCGTATTCGACGTTCATCGAGATGATCGGCGAGGAGCACCTGCCGAAGAGTTTCGTGGAGAGGGTCAAGGACATTCGGGGAGACGAGTTCTCCTGTTTCGAGGTTCATCTGGCCCTCAAGGCCCCGGTGCGTTACGCCCTGCATGAAGCCGTGGATCCCGCCGTCGCCCAGGCGATGAGCGTGAGCCTCGGTCCCCGGAGCCCGGAAGACCTGGAGGCGATGTGGCGAGAGATCCGCGCCGGGGAGATTCCGCGGCATCTTTGCCTGCACGCGATCTGCCCGACCCTCTTCGACCCGCTGCAAGCACCGCCCGGGAAGCACACGGCCTCGGTGTTCGTGCCCGTCCCGTTTCAGGTCAACGGGAAAGATCCGGAAGACTGGGTGAAGCTGAAAACCGAGTGCATGGAGCGGGTTCTCGCGTTCTGGCGCCGCTACGCGACGAGCCTGACGGAGGGGAACATCGAAAGCAAGGTTGCCCTGGACCCGTTCTATCTGTCGGGACGATGGAGGCACATGCGGCGCGGCTCGGTCTGGGTCGCCCGCAAGACGGCGGATCAGATGGGGCGAAACCGGCCGATCGAGGAGCTCGCGGGCTACCGCACCCCCGTCCGGGGGCTTTATCACGTGGGCGTAGCGTTCCATCCGGCCGACGCGGTGATCGCGGGTTCGGGGCGCAACGCGTGGGAGGTTATGAAGGAAGACCTCGGGCTCGCCCTTGCTGACGCGCCCGCGCTCGGGCCCGGCCGGACGGGCTGAGCGCTGGATTCGCGCGGGGCTGGGCTCCGCGGGTGGGACATGGCGAAAATTCTGGAATACGACGGCGTCGTCGTCGGCGCCGGCCACAACGGCATGATCTGCGCCGCCTATCTCGCTCGCTGCGGCCAGAAAGTCATGGTCGTCGAAAAAAACATGGAAGTCGGCGGCGGGCTGGATTCCCACGAAGATCGCAATTACCCGGGATTCTGGCACAACATTCACTCCGTGTTTCACCGCGGGCTCACGACGTTACCGTGGTACCGGGACCTCGACCTGAAGAACTTCGGCATCCACTACTACCGGCCGGACCCGGGAGTGGTGCAGCACTTCCTGGACGAAACCTATCTCGGCTGGTTCGCCGACGCCGAACGAACGGCGAAAACCATCGGGCGATTTTCCGAACGGGACGCGCGCTCGTTCCTCGACATCTGGGAGCGCTGGCAGCCGGTGGTCAAGAACATCGTTTTTCCGGAAACCTACGCCGTGCCGGTGCCGTTCGAGGAAAAGCGGCCCCTGCTGGAAAGGCTTCCCGAGGGTCGGGAGTATCTCAAATATTTCGACACCACCCCGGAGGAATTCATCCTCGGGCATTTCACGCATCCGCGCGTCCGCGCCTTTATCGGATTCCTCGGCGTGATGCGGGGCTACGAGCTGGACGCACCGAAAACCGGATATCTGATCCCGTCGATGATCGCGTGGGGCGTCAACCCCCAGTTGTGCCGGGGCACGTCGCACGCGCTGGGCGACAATCTCGCCCACATGCTGTCCCACAACGGCGTGGACTACATCGAGGCGAACGGCGCGGAGCGCATCCTGATCGAGAACGGGCGCGCGGCTGCCGTCGTTCTCGCCGACGGGACGGTGGTCCGGGCGCGAAACTTCATCGCCTCGAGCGTGAATCCGGTGGAGACCTTCGTCCGGCTGGTCGGGCGCGAGAACCTGGACCCCGCGTTCGCCGAGATGGCGGCGAATTTCCGGTTCTCCAGGACCACTCCGATCTTCGCCGTCAACCTGGCGCTCAACGAGCGGCCGAAGTACATCACCGAAAAACGACATCCCGAGGTCGCCGATGCCTTCATGCATATCGTGGGGCTGGAGGAATACGACGACCTGCGCGCCCTGTTCGAGGATTGCCGCAAGGGCGAACTGCCGCGCAAGCCCTTCATGAACGGCGCCACGCCCTCCGATCACGATCCGACGCAGGCGCCGCCGGGCAAGGCCACGGCCTTCATGTGGCAGTTGGCGCCGTATCATCTTTGGGGCAATCCGCTGAACTGGGACAATGCGCGCGACAAATGGGTCGAGAAGCAGCTGGCGGTCTGGCGGCGTTTCGCGCCCAACCTCGACGAGGACAACATTCTCTCGACCGATTCGACCACACCGCTCGATATCGAGAGGCATGACAGCAACATGTACTGCGGGGACTGGATGGTCGGCGAGTATACGGGCGATCAGGCTCTGGAGAACCGTCCTTTCCCAGGATGGGGCCAGTATCGGACCCCGATCGATGGGCTCTTCCTCTGCGGTTCCTCGTGCCATCCCGGCGGCAACATCACTGGCGGCCCGGGGTACAATGCAGCGCGGGTGATCGCGGAATCGCTGGGCATTGCGCCATGGTGGAAGCCCCTCGATTTCAAGATTCACCTTGAACGGCTGCGCTGACGGGGAACCGCGACCGAAGAGGTTTGATCGTCTTGCGACTCGATCGGGATGACCGATGAGGCTTGCGGGAAAAGTCGCCGTGGTGACCGGTGCGGCCCGGCACATCGGCGCCGCCTATGCCCGGCGGCTCGCCGCCGAGGGCGCCGCCGTGGTCATCGCGGATGTCCTGGACGGCGCTCCGGTCGCGGAACAGATCCGGGCTGCCGGGGGAAAGGCGCTCGCGCTCCGGACCGACGTCTCGTCGGAGGGAGATACGGTCCGGATGGCGGCCCGAACGGTCGAGGCCTTCGGCCGGATCGACGTCCTGGTCAACAACGCGGCGGTTTTTCTCGACATTCGGCGGCGGCCGTTCCACGAAATATCGGCCGAGGAGTGGGACCGCGTTGCGGCCGTCAACATCAAGGGGCCGTTTCTCTGCGCCAAGTCGGTGTTTCCCTGGATGAAGCAGCAGCGGAGCGGCAAGATCATCAACATATCGTCCTCCACCGTCTTCGCCGGCACGCCTCTGTTTCTCCACTACGTCACCTCCAAGGCGGCCCTCGTCGGCATGACCCGCTCGCTGGCGCGCGAGGTCGGTCGGTACGGCATCTGCGTCAACGCGATCGCCCCGGGACTGGTCGAGCACGAAGGGCAAAACGCGCCGCGGGAATTCACCGAATTTCAGCTCAAGGCGCGCTGCCTCAAACGGCTGCAGACTCCCGACGATCTCCTGGGAGCCCTGGTTTACCTGGCGTCGTCGGACAGCGACTTCGTCACCGGTCAGACGCTCGTCGTCGACGGCGGCAGCGTCCTGCGCTGACCGGTCCGCACGACGCAGAGCGCCTTGACGCTCGACGGAGCAGCAAGTATCCTAATGGCTTCGTCATCCGAGATCATCCGAGCTGCAACATCATGGACCGAGAGATCGTTTCGCGACTCCGTGAGCGCATCGCCCGCGAGGGGTTGGACGCAATCGTCGCCGTCTCGCCGGAAAACGTCACCTATCTCACGGGCTTCGTCGTTCCCTCGCAGTCCTTGATGCGCTGGCGGCACGCGATGTGCCTGGTCACCGTGGACGGGCGCCTGTCCATGATCGTCATCGACATGGAGGCTACCACGGTTCGCGCGCACGCGGGGATCGAGGATCTGCGGGTTTACCGGGAGTTCACGGAAGACCCGATGGCGAAGCTCGCCGAGGCGGTCAGAGACCTCAAGCTCGACCGCGGCAGGATCGCGATCGAGATGGAGTATCTCCCCGCCGGAGACTTCGCGACGCTGACGCGGCTGGCGCCCGCGGCCAGCTGGGTTGCGGCCGACGCGATCTTCCACAAGCTCCGGCAGATCAAGACACCGAGGGAGCAGGCTCTGCTCCGGGATTTGAGCAAGCTTACGGACCGGGCGATCTGCGAGGCGCTGCGGCAGGCCAGGGAGGGCATGAGCGAGCTGGACCTCGCCGGCTGTCTGCTGGGCGAGCTCTTCGCAGGGGGCGCGGAGAGCTACAAGCTCATGATCATCGCGTCGGGAGAGCGGAGCCAGTTTCCCAACGTCGGGCCGACGGAGCGAAGGCTCCGCCGGGGGGATCTGATACGGATGGAGATCTTCGGTCAGAAGAACGGTTACCTTGCCGGCGTCTGTCGCACCGCGGTGGTTGGCGAGCCGACGGACGAGCAGCGGAGAATATGGACGAACCTGATCGAGTGCAAGCGCCTGGTGATGGACGAGATCCGCCCCGGGGCGCCGTGCAAGGCGGTCTACCGGAAGTTTCTGGAAAAGTTCAGCTCCCTTGGCTTCGAGCCGATCAGCTTCGTCGGTCACGGCATCGGATTGTTCCTCCACGAGGAGCCGTACATGGGGCGTTACGGGGACGAGATCCTGGCCGAAGGCATGGTGGCCGCGATCGAGCCGCTGGTCTACATTCCCGGGCGGATGGGATTGCAGAACAAGGACATGATCCGCGTGACCGCCGACGGATGCGAGCTGCTTTCGGACTACACGCCGACCGACACACTGATGCAGGTCGGCTGAGCCGGAGGCCGGGGTGAAGATCACCGCCATCGAGACGATCCCGATCCGCCTGCCGACGCGGCGCGCCCATCGCTGGGCGAGCCTGACCACGCCGATCGGGGTTTACGTGATCGTCAAGCTCCATACCGACGAGGGACTGATCGGTCTCGGGGAGGCCCCGGTGCTGAAGGACTGGGGCGGGGACCACGGCCGCTACTTCGGCGAAACCCCGCAAACCACCGTGCACGTGATCGGCGACATCCTGGCGCCGGCACTGAAGGATCGGGACCCGCGCCGGATCGAAACGGTTCACCGCGCGATGGACGCGGCCGTGAAGGGCTATCCATACGCCAAGGCCGCCGTCGATATGGCGGTGTACGACGTCGTGGGAAAGGCGCTGAACGTCCCGGCCTACCAGCTGCTCGGAGGCTGCTTCAGGGATCGGGTCCCGATCGCCCACAGCCTGGGCCTCATGGAGACTGAAACCGCGATCGAGGAAGCCCTTCAGGTGAAGGCCGAGGGCGTGAAGACGATCAAGCTCAAGGGAGGCGTCGATCCGAAACGCGACGTGGATCTCGTCAGGCGGATGCGCGAGGCGCTCGGGCCCGAGATCAAGATTTGCGTGGACGCCAACCAGGGGTACGCGACGCCGAAGCTGGCGGTCGGCGTGATCGCCGCCATGGAGGAGTGGGACCTCTTCTACATGGAGCAGCCGGTGGAGGGCGTTGACGCCATGGCCGAAGTGGCGCGCCGGGTGAAGACCCCCATCATGGCGGATGAAAGCGCGTGGACTCCCGAGGACGTGGTGGAAATAGGAAACAAGAGAGCCGCCGATCTGATCTCCATCTACACGACCAAGCCCGGCGGGTTGTTCAAGGCGAAGAAAGTGGCGGCGATCGCCGAGGCCCTGGCCCTGCCGTGCAACGTCAACGGGTCGGTCGAAACCGGCGTGGGCAACGCTGCAAACCTTCACCTGGCCGCTTCCACGGGGGTGGTGGAACTGGGGTGCGTGCTCCCGGTCTCCGCGCCGAGAGAAAAAAAGCGAGACGGCCTCGCCGGCCGCTACTATGAAGACGACATCGTCGTCGAGCCTTTCCCGTTCGACGCGGGCGATATCCTGATCTGGCACCGGCCCGGGCTCGGTGTGGAGCTGGACGAGGACAAGCTCCGTCACTACCGTCTCGCCTGACCCGACGTCGATGGCGATCCACAGCGTCGCGATTCTCGGGGCGGGGAACGGCGGCTGCGCAGCGGCGGCCGATCTGTCGCGGCGCGGCTACGATGTGCGGCTGTTCTCCCGCTCGGAGAGGACGCTGGCGCCGCTGCGGGCGCGAGGAGGCATCGCGCTGAGGGAAGGCGGCGAGGAAAGCTTCTCGCCCCTCGCGCAAATCAGTACCGACATCGCCGCGGTCGTGGCGGGGGCGGATCTGATCGTGGTGAGCGCGCCCGCGCTCGCCCACGCCTACCTCGCAGAGCAGCTCGCGCCTCGCCTCGGCCCCGGTCGTACGATCCTCCTGAACCCCGGCCACACGGGAGGGTCGCTCCACTTCGCGCACACGCTCAGGCGCGCGGGATTCGCGGGCGAAATCCGCCTCTGCGAGACGGTCACGCTCACCTATATCTGCCGCATGCCCGAGCCCGCTTGCGTGGAGATCTACCGGCGGACCACGAATCTCAGGTGCGCGGCGTTCCCGGCAGCGGGCGGGGCGTCGCTCGTCGCCGAGCTTCGCGAGATCTTTCCGAACATCGTCCCGGCCGAAAACGTTCTCGAAACCGGGTTTTCGAACATCAACGCGCTCATGCATCCCGCGGGAACCCTCGCCAACGCGGGCTGGATCGAGCAGAGCCGCGGCGATTTTCTCTACTACCGGGAAGGGATCACGCCCTCGGTGGCGCGCTGGATCGAAGCGATCGATCGGGAGCGTCTGCGGATCGTGGGGGCCCTGGGGCTGGAGCCGGTGCCTTTCGTCGAGATCTTCTACCAGGCCGGCCTGACGACCCCGGAGGCGCGGGCCGCCGGATCGGTCTACCGCGCCATCCACGAGAGCGCGCCGAATCGGTCCATCAAGGCGCCCCCGTCTCTGAACCATCGCTATATCCATGAAGACGTCGGCTACGGGCTCGTTCCGATGGCCGAGATCGGCAACGTCGTCGGGCTGAAATGCCCCGTGATCGACGCGACGATCACGCTCGCCGCCGCCGTAACCGGTATCGACTACCGGCGCGAAGGGCTGACGTTGAACCGCATGGGGCTCGCCGGGGCCGGACCGCGAGAGCTCGATCGAACGGTGCGCGAGGGTTTCCGGTAGAAGGGAGGGGCGATGCGCCTGGGGCTTTGCTTCGACGGGTTCTATTCAATTCAGGAAATGATCGAGTTGGCGCGGCTCGCCGAGGACGCAGGGCTTGAGTCGCTCTGGATGTCCGACCATCTCTGCTTCAGGGATTCCATCGCTGCGTCGATGGCCCTGCTGGCGTCGACGAAGAGGATCAAGGTCGCCCCGGGTCCGTTGAGCCCGTACTCGCGCCATCCCATCGTCACGGCGATGGCCGTTGCGACGCTGGAGGAATTCGCCCCGGGCAGAGTGATCGCCTGCCCCGGCACGGGGAACGCGGCGGCGTTGAAGGAGGCGGGAATCGAATCGCCACACCCGCTGAAGACGATGCGAGAATACGTCCACGTGCTGCGTCTTTTCCTGGCGGGCGCGACCGTCCGGTTCGCGGGCGAGCGGTTCCGGATCGACGGCGCGACGATGGGCCTGAAACCGTCGGCGCCCGTGAAGATGTACGTGACCGCCGTGCGCCGCCGGATGCTCGAGCTGGCCGGGGAGATCGGCGACGGCGTTCTGCTCTCCGCGGGTTGCGCGCCCGATTACATCGCGCGCTGCATCGGCGACGTTCGCAACGGGGCGGCGCGGGCGGGCAAGGACCCCTCGGATTGCGACGTCGCCGGCTTCATCACGGTGTCGGTGTCGGAAAACCCTGCGGAGGCGGTCGAGGCCAACAAGACGTTTCTCGCCTACATCTTCCGCAACCCGCACCACGCGGAGAACATCCGCCTCGGAGGCGCCTCGGTGGATCAGGAGCGCCTGGCGGCCGCCGTCGGCAAGCGCGATTGGGAGGAGGCAAGGAAGCTGATCAGCGACGAGGTCGTTCACGCGCATTCCGTCGCGGGCACCGCGCGGCAGTGCCGGGAGCGGCTGGAGCTTTTCGTTCGAAAGGGACTGAGCCTGCCGGTTCTCCTGCCGATGGGAACACAGGAAGCCAGGAAAAGAACCGTAAAGATGGCCGCCGATCTCTGCGGCTGAACCGCACGGGCTCCCGGACGGAGACGGGCGCCTCACTCCGTGAAAGGCGCTTGACACAAGGGTGGCGGCTCTATAGGTTTTAGGCGGTTCGAACACCGTGGAAGGGAGGAGTCCTGGATAACATGATCATCCGCGGCATCGTCGTCCTGGGAATTCTTTTGAGCGCGGGGCTGTTCCCGGCCGATCGCTCTCTGGCGCAGCCGGTCAACGTCGAGGCGGCCAAGCGCGAAGGGAAGGTGGTGGTATACGGCTCGGTCGTGCCGCAGGCGATGGCCGACCTTCACAAGGGTTTCAAGGCCAAATACGGGATCGACGTCGAGTACTGGCGCGGCGATTCGACGAAGGTCTCCGAACGGGCGCTGACCGAGTTTCGCGCCGGCAAGCCTGGCTTCGATGTCGTGGAAGCCAACCGCGGCGTGCAGCTGATCATGCGCTCCGAGGGGCTGTTCGCCAAGTTCATCCCGCCGGCCTCGGAAAAATTTCCGGCGAGCGTGAAGGAGAAGGACGCGCTGATCACGCCATGGCGGGTGCTTCCGATCAGCATTCTTTACAACACCGAGCTGGTGAAAGCGGCCGACGTACCCAAGAGCTTCGACGACCTGTTGGCGCCGAAGTGGACCGGCAAGATCGCTTTTCCCGATCCCACGCGCCACACGACCACGGCGCAATTTCTCTGGAACCTGGAAAAGTTCAAGAAGGACAAATGGCTGGAATTCGTCCGGGCCTTCGCCAAGCAACGTCCCATCCTTGTCGAGTCGCTGGCCCCGGTGACCAACGCCATCATCAAGGGTGAGGCGCTGGTGGGTATCACCTACATCAAATACGTCAAGCAGTACAAGGGGCCCGTGCATTACGTCCTGATGGACAAGTATCTCGCGGATCCCAATTACATGGCCGTAGGGGTGAAAGCGGCCCACCCGAACGCGGCGCGGCTCTATGTCGATTACGCCTGTTCTCCCGAAGGGCAGAAGCACATCGCCGGGGACGGGGAGTTCGTGCTCGCTCCCGGTATTCTTCCGCCGATCAAGGACGCCGAGAAGGTGGCGCCGAACATCGTTTTCATGGACAATCCGACGGCCGAGGAGTTCAAGAAGCTGCAAACCGTGACGTTCCGGGAAATTTTCTACGGAAAATAGGCGCCGAGCCTGCTCGGCTCGGCAAGTTTCCCCCGAAGGGAGTCGGGCCAGACCCGGCTCCCTCGCCCCGTTCCCGTTCGCGACAAGGCCCTTCTGGATCACCATCGTTGAAAGCAACCACCGTTCATAGCGCATCCGTGCTGGCCCGCATCCTGGAAGGCCCGTTGCGGGGCTTTCGCCAGGACCCCCAGCAGGTGGTTGTCGTGAGCATCGCCGTCGTGATCGCCTATCTCGCCCTGTCGCCGACGCTGATGCTTTTCTACGGAAGCTTTCTCAGCCAGCCGCTGGGAGTCGCGGGCAGCTTCACGATCGCCCATTACCGCCAGGCGTACACGGATCCGGCGACCTACGGACTGCTGTTCAACTCTTTTCTCTTCGCCACGGGTTCGTCGGTGCTGGCGACGTCGCTGGCGGCGATGCTGGCCTGGATCGCCATCCGCACCAACGCTCCGCTGCGGAAGCTGTTCGAGCTGACCGCGATCGTGCCGAACATTTTCCCGCCGGTCATGCTCGCGGTTTCCTGGACGATTTTGCTGAGCCCGAGAACCGGGCTGATCAACCGGTTGCTGATGGACCTGCTGGGGCTGGAAAGCGCGCCGCTGAACGTCTATTCGCTCGGCGGGATGGTCTTCGTCGAGGCGTTGATCACGACGCCGCTGGCGTTCTTGATCGTCTCGGCGGCGCTCTACTCGATGGACCCCGCGCTCGAGGAGTCGGCGCGGGTTGCAGGGTCCAGCAACCTGCAGGTGGCCTGGAGGATCACCTTCCCGATCGTCCGACCGGCTCTGCTCGCCGCGGTCATGCTGAACTTCGTCCGGGCGATCGAGAGCTTCGAGACTCCGGCGATCATTGCCCTCCCCGCGCGCATCGAGGTGTTCACCACGAAAATCTACCGGGAAGCGATCGGTGCGTTCCCGCCCAATCAGAACCTGGCGGCCACCTACGCCGTATCGCTGCTGTTGATCACGATGTTCTTCGTCTATCTCTACCGGCAGCTCACGTTTCGCGCGGAACGATACGTGACGGTAACGGGGCGGGGCTACCGTCCCAACATCATCGATCTGGGCGCGTGGCGGTGGCCGGCCTCGATCGCCGCGGGCTCGATCCTGTTCTTCATCGTCGTGCTGCCGTTCGTCGTGCTGCTCTACGTGTCGTTCGTCACCTACGTTCATGTTCCGGGCCAAAAGACGTGGGACCTGCTGACCCTGGAGCATTATCGTTCCAACCTGGGCGACACCCGTACCTACCGGGCGCTGCAGAACAGTCTGGTGCTCGCGGTTACGGGAGCCACGCTGTGCATGCTCCTCGCTTCGGTCACCGCTTGGGTGACGACCCGGACCAAGGCGGCCGGTCGGGGCCTGATCGAGGCGCTGACCTTCATTCCGTGGGCTTTTCCCGGCACGGCGCTCGCCATCGGCCTTTTGTGGACCTATGTCTACGTGCCCTTGCCGATTTACGGGACGCTGTGGATCCTGCTCATCGGTTACATCACGCGTTTCCTGCCGTACGGCCTGAGAAGCATGACCAGCACGGTCGTGCAGCTCCACAACGACCTGCTGGAGGCCTCGCTGGTTTGCGGCGCGGGCTTCGGCGCGACCTTCCGCCGGGTGCTGCTGCCGTTGCTCCGTCCCGGCTTTATCGCGGGCTGGATCCTGCTCGCGACGATCTATCTGCGCGAGTTCAGCATGTCGATTTTCCTTTACTCGCCGGGCTCGGAGCCGCTGGGCCCGCTTCTTTACCATTTCTACGCGGACGGCAACCTCGGCCCGATGTGCGCTCTCGCCGTGATCGTCAGCGGGGTTTCCGTGGGGCTCATTCTGGTTGCGCGCCGGCTCGGCAAGGTGGGAACGGCCGCCGAAGGAGCCTGAGAGGCAAGCGGGGATGGACGCGGAAGCCGCCAAGAGGATCATCGAGAAGAACCTGCGTTACGAGGAGATCAGGAGAATCCTCGTCCGGCTGGTCCGATACCCGAGCCCGCAAACAGAGCTGCTCGAATCCGAGCCCAGGGTGCTCGGGCTGATCAGCGAGGTCGTCAAACCGGAGCTGGAGAAGGCCGGGCTCCATCCGGCGATCGATCCCAGGGGCAACCTGATCCTCGCGCTCAAGGGGCGCGGGGGAGCCGAGCGCCTGATGCTGGTGGGGTACGCCATGAACGCGGCGCCGGGCACGATGCCCGATCCCTATTCCGGCAAGCTGGTCGACGGCGGACCCTACGACCTGAAAGGCGAGTGCGTGTGGGGCAGGGGGGCTTGCGAGCAAAAAGGAAGCCTCGCGGCGATGATTGCGGCGGTGCGATTCCTGGGCCTTACCAGAGCTGAAATTCCGGGGGACCTCTACTTCGTCGTGAGCACCGCGGGAGAGACCGGGCGGCACGACTCGCTCGCCTACGTCCTGGACCGCGTCCGTCCGGAAATCGACTGGTGCGTGGTCGACGGCCCGCCGCAGATCCAGCTCGGGAACAAGGGAAGGGTGGACGTGCTGGTGACGGTCAAGGGAAAACAGGCGCACAGCAGCCGTCCCTGGGAGGGCGTCAACGCGATCGAAGGCGCAGCGAGGGTGCTGGAAAGGCTAAAGCCGCTGATGCCCTATCCGGAGGATCGCTCGCACCCGGAGCTCGGCCGCGTCACGCTGGCGCCGAGCTCCATCGAGAGCTTTCCCAAGGCTACGCACACGATCCAGGCCGAATGCCGCATCCTGTTCGATCGCCGCCTCCTGCCCGGAGACGATCCGGAAAAAGCGGTCCGGCAGATCAGGGAGGCGATCGGAACGATCGAGCCGTTCACGATCACCGTAGAGGCGCGCGATTTCATGTATCCGAGCGAAGTGGGGAGAGACGCGGAAGTGGTGCGCGCACTGGACAGCGCCATTCGCATCATGCTGGGTCAGACTCCGGCTTACGGCTTCTCGACCGCGGCCAACGACACCGGGCTGTTCAACGCGCGCGGCATTCAGGCGATCAACTACGGCGCGCGTGATATCCGTTTCCAGCACACCGATCACGATCTGGTTTCCGTCAGCAACGTCTTCGACGCCGCCAAGGTGTTCGCCTTTCTGGCTCTCCACCGCTAGGGTTCCGGGCGGAGCTCAGGAACCGATCGAAAGATTGGCGCCGTGCGTCAGCCGAGGATCGAGCTCCATCCGCGGTCCGCCGTCGGAGCGTAGCCTCGCAGCGTAAGGCGAGGGCCCGTAGAGTCGGAGCCAGTCGGCGAGCGGGCTTTGCGGCTGCCGGGGCGTTATCAGCTCGACCGCGTGCGGCCCGATGAGAAACCGCAGGCCACGGGCTCCGAGGGCGCGATTTTCGACCGGCTCGCCGGACTGGGAGAGAACGCTCCGGTACCAGCGCGCTGGCTCGGAAAGCTCGCTTACGGCGATCGTGACGGTGTCGATTCCGGCGGCCCGATTCGGATGGCCGCTGTCCGGGGGAACGCGCTCCTCCCTCGGTGTTACGTCCTGGATGAGGAACGGCGCCACGCCGCGGTGGCTTCCCGTGGCCAGCGCCAGCAGCCACCGGAGCTCGTATCCGTCCGGCCGGATCCTCGACCACGGCACGGGGTCGTTGATCGCGACTCCAGCCTCGCGCAACTTACCGGTGTCGCTCTGCAGATCGTCGGTCCGGCAGCAGTAATCGACGAGTCGTTCCCCTCTTTGCAGCGGTTCCCACCAGCGGTGGTCAGGGGCGTCGCGGTAGAAGGCGATGAGCTCGAGATAAGAGCCGTCGGCGAAGGTAATCAAAGCGTTATGGCTCCCGACCGGATGGCGGCCTCCGGGGATGACCGTGAAGCCCAGCTGGCGGTAATCCCGGGAGGCAAGATCGAGATCGCGGACCACGATGACAAGGTGGTCGATTCCCGTCAACATGTTCTCGGGGCCTGCCGTTCGCGGCGGCTCAAAAGCTCGATCCGACAAACCGGGACCGGAAGCCGGAGCCGACCGGGCGTTACGCGAAAGCCGGGGCTACCTCGTCAAGAAAACGCTTGAGCTGCCCGGTTTGATCCCAGGAGGCCATACGCAGGGCGATGTGATCGAGCCCGGCGGCGAAATAGGCCTTGAGCTCGGCGATGCATTGCTCGGGGCTGCCCGCGGTCGTGAAGCCTTCCACGAACCTCATGCTGAAATTCGTGGTGTAGTATTTGTCGAGGAAAGCCTTGCTTTCCTCGAGCGCGGCTCCCCGGTCGTCGTTGATGTTGATGTTATGGTAAAGGGCGCTGCCGAGGCGCGAGGGGTCGCGGCCCTCTTCCCGAGCCATGGCCAGAATCCGCGACCATTGGCTCCTGAACTCCTCCGGGCTCACCTTGTTGGTCATCCAGCCGTCCGCCAGGCGAGCCACGCGCCGCAGGCTCTTTTCCACCGTGGGCGCCGGGGCGCTTGCGCCGTCTTTCCACGTCAGGCCGGTCGGGTTGCTGGCGATCCAGATGGGCAGCGGACGCTGCACGGGACGGGGCTGTATCGTCACCCCTTCGAACTGATAGTACCGGCCGCGATGGGACGCGTTTTCCTCGTTGAAGAGCTTGCGCAGGATCACCACGCCTTCTTCGAGCCGGCTCACCCGTTCGGTATCCTTGATCCCCATGACCCGGTGCTCCAGCGCCTGAGCCGGGCTCTGCTCGTTGGGGCCGCCGAGACAGACGGCAAGCCAGGCGCGACCGCCGGAAAGCACGTCGAGGCTGGTCCACTGGTGAGCGAGGAGCGCCGGGTGGCGGTGGGGGAAAGTGGCCATGCAGCCGACCGCAAGCCGGACTCTCCTCGTCAGAGCCGCGAGGGCGGAGAGCAGCGTCACGGACTCGAGGCGAGGCTTGGCGAGCAGGCTGTCCCCCACCCAGACGGTGTCGAAGACGCCCGACTCCTCGGCGCGGCGCGCCATGTCGTAAAGCTCGGGCACCTTGACGGCGCCGATGATGACCCCGCGATTGGCCAGCGTAAGCCCGAAGGATGCCATGTGAGCGGCTCGAAGAGATCAGACCTGGACGAGAATGTCCTCGCCGTCGACCCTAAGCTCGAATTTCTCGGTCGGAAGATCGGGCACCAGCTCGTTGGCCCCGCTCGTCACGTCGTAGCGCCAGCCATGCCACGGACAGATCACGATCTTGCCGTCGAGCTCCCCTTCGCTGAGCGGTCCGCCGCGATGGCCGCAAACGTCGTTGATCGCGTAGAACTGGCCCTGCAGGTTGAAGATCGCAATCGTTTTTCCGTTGACCTCGACGCTCCTGGCCTTTCCGTCTGGTATGTCCGTTGTCTTGCAGACCTTGACAAAGCTGCCCATGGGCTCCATTCCTTTCTCCCGGTGCGGGTTTTCAATGTCGTAGCGCACTCATGAGAGCCTTTCAAGCGAAAGGAGCCGTCGTTTCAGAAGCTGTCAAGGGAAGCTCCGTGACGATTGCGCCGACGAGCCTGGGGCCGCGCGCCGCTTTCAAGGAGGTTCCCGCGCTCCAGTAATCGCGCTGGACGTAGCCCAGCGCCAGGTTTTTACCCAGAGCCGGCGAAAAAGCGCAGCTCGTGACCGCACCAACTTCCTTGCCGCCGGCGAAGAGCTTGTCGCCCGGGAGGCAGGACTCTTCCAGCCGGAGGCCGACGAGCTTGCGATTGACGTGCCCGCGGGACCGGACTCTTTCGACCACCTCCTGCCCGAGATAGCAGCCTTTCGTAAAGCTCACGGCTCGCTCCAGGCCGGTTTCCAGAAGCAGGGTGTCGTCGCCAAAGTCCGCTCCATAACGCGGAATCCCGGCTTCGAGCCTGAGGATCTCCGCCGCTTCCTCACCGATCCAGGGAGAAGAGGACAAGGCCCGCACCTCTTCGGTCAGAAGCCGAGCCAGCCGCAGAAGGTCCTCTCGAGCGGTCAGGATGTCATAGCCGTCCATCTCCCTTTCCGAGCGGCGCAACAGGCGCACCCCGGCGTCGCGGAGCCGGACCGCCGAATGCGCAAGCGGCACCGCGGGAAGCTCGGCAACCTGCGCGAGGCGTCGCAGCACGGCGGCGCTTTCCGGCCCGAGCAGGGAAAGAGCGGCCCAGGACGCAGTGGCATCGATGATTTCGACTTCGTCGGCAACGAGATACCGGGCGAGATGGTTCTGGATCTTTTCCTTCAGGGGCTCCCACAGGTCGACGATGAACGAATCCTCGAGGACAAGGATCCGGGCGTCGCCGAGAACCTTGCCTTGCTGGTTCAGAAAGGCCGCATAGATCCCATGGCCCGCCTCGAGGCCGCGGAGGTCGTTGGAGACCATCCCCTGCAGGAAGGAAAAGCGATCGGGCCCGCGAAATTCCAGGAGGGCCCGATCGGAGCTGTCCTTCAGCGCGACGCGGAAGCGCGCCGAGCGGTATTCCACTTCCGGGTTTCCGAAATGACGCGGGAGGCTCCAGCCGTCGCGTTCGAAGAACTCCGCGCCGTTTGCCCGGTGAAACTGAGCGAGGGGCAGCTCTTTCGGCATCGATTGAACTATACCGACCGTCGCCGCGGTTGACAACGCGGTCCGGCCACTCTTTTCATCCGGACGGTTTCATGGGATACGATAGAAACCATGGGTAAGCTCCGGGGAGATCTGGATCTTCACAAGCTGGAGGTGTTCTATTGGGTGGCTGATCTCAAGAGCTTTTCCCGCGCCGCCGAGCACCTTTCGCTGACGCAGCCGACGGTCAGCGGCCACATCCAGGAGCTCGAAAGAGCGCTGGGCGGCAGCCTCTTCTACCGCGTTCGCGGCGAGGTGGTTCTCACGGCGCTCGGGGAAGTGCTGCTCGAGCATGCCCGCGGGCTGCTGGCCCTCAAGCGCCAGGCGGTGGCGGCGGTCGAAAATTTCCAGCGGACGCCGAAAGGGGAGTTGTGGGTGGGCGGGAGCAACAATCCGGGCGAGTACGTTCTGCCGCAGAAGCTGGGGGCATTCGTCAATCGTTATCCGGACGTGAAACCGATCCTCAAGATCGCGGACTCCGCGGGTATCGTCGAGGCCGTGCTCGACGGCCGGGTGGAGCTTGGCTTCGTCGGATTTCCCGTCGAGGACGCGCGGCTCCGGGTCGAGAAGATCTGGCAGGACGAGATGGTCCTGACCGTCCCGCGGGATCATCCGTGGAGCAGGCGCAAAGCGGTCGCCGTGGAGGAGATCTTCTCCGAGCGCTTCATCTCGCGAGAGCAGGGGTCGGGAACCCTCGGCACCATCCGCAACCTGCTGCGGCGCGCGGCAGGCGGACGGGGCAGGGACTTGAAGGTCATCATGGAGCTCGGCAGCAGCGAGGCGGTCAAGGAAGCCGTCATTGCGGGCTCCGGCATCTCGATCCTGTCGCGGGTCTCGATTCGCCGGGAGCTCGACGCCGGGCTGCTGGCCGAAGTTCCGGTCCGGGGCCTGAGGTTTCAGCGAGACTTTTTCGAGATCTTCCACAACCGCCGCCCGCTGACACCCGTGTCGATCGCGTTTCGCAAATTTCTCCGCGCATAGCCCCGCTCCCGACGCCGTCTGAGTTGTTGATAGATAATTCCTATTTGTTATATAGGCCAAATAATACCAGTGCGGCCCGTGGGCCACGCGTGCCGCGGGGCCGGGCAAAGAGCCGGGTCTTGCCGGGGAAGGATTCGACGGCATGTTCGCGCTCCGTCGAGCGAGTTCGAGCCGATCCTGGATCCAGGTTGCGCCGCGCCTGCGGCCCGGAAAAGTGAACGCCAGGTGTCGCAACCGGCGGGCGAGAATCTTCGGGAGGAGGAAGAGGGAAATGAAAAAGCTCGAAGGCAGGAAGGCGCCGCCGTTCGGGCTCGAGGGAAGCGACGGCAAGAAGCACACGCTCGAGGAGTATC
This sequence comes from Candidatus Zixiibacteriota bacterium, assembly GCA_035574315.1. Taxonomy (NCBI): domain Bacteria; kingdom Pseudomonadati; phylum Candidatus Zixiibacteriota; species Candidatus Zixiibacteriota bacterium. Next base: position 27,455 of record DATLYW010000016.1, on the reverse strand, counting down.
GCGGCCGGACCGTGGTCCTCTATTTTTATCCCAAAGACGCAACGCCCGGATGCACCAAGGAGGCTTGCGGCTTTCGCGATCTCGACGCGCCGTTCAAAAAACAGGGCGCGGTCGTGCTCGGCGTAAGCCGGGACGGTATCGAGTCGCACCGCAAGTTCGCTGAGAAATACAGGCTGCCGTTTCTTTTGTTGTCGGATCCCGCCGTTCGGGTGATGAAGCGATACGGCGCCTGGGGAAAAAAGATGATGTACGGCAAGACGGTCGAGGGACCGATCCGGTCCACGGTCGTCATCGGGCCGGACGGCCGCGTGCTGAAGCACTGGCCGGTGGTGCGGGACGCCGCGGCCCATCCGGCCCAGGTGCTGCAATATCTGGGAAACCGGGACTGAAACGGGCCCAGGGTCGGCCGCGTTGACAAGCGGATTTGTTTTTTATAGATGAAAGCTATTCGTATTAAAGGGAGGAGCTATGGAACGCAGAGAGTTCCTGAGGCGAGGCTTGACCCTTTCCGCCGGTCTTGCCGCCGGCGGCATTCCTGGTCTTCTGCGGTGGGCCGAAGGGAACGAAGGTGGATGGCGCCGGTTCGAGGTGACGACGCGGATCGAGGTTGTTGACCCGGTCGGCGCTGTGCGCGCGTGGGTTCCGGTGCCCCTGTTGCAGGATACAGGCTATTTCAAGCGTGAAGGCGACAGCTGGAGTGGAAACTTCAAAGCGGCGAGGTCGATTCAATACGACCGCTACGGAACCGGTATGGTCTTCGCCGAGTGGTCACCGGGGGAGAAAAGCCCGGTCCTCGAAGTGACCAGCCGCTTCGCCACACGCGACCGGCACGTGGACCTGAGCGCGAAGCCGGATCGTGGGGTGCGGGAGGACAAGGCCGTCCTCGATTATTTTCGCAGGCCGTCGAGGCTGATCCGCACGGACGGCATCGTGGCGGCGACGGCGAGGGGGATCGTGCAGGGAGCCCGGAGCGACAAGGAAAAGGCCCGGGCGATCTACGAATGGATCGTGGAGAATACTTTCCGCGACCCGAAGATCCGGGGCTGCGGCATCGGGGACATCACCACCATGCTCCAGACCGGATACCTCGGAGGAAAGTGCGCCGACCTGAACGCGCTCTACGTGGGCCTGGCACGCGCCGCCGGCCTCGCGGCGCGCGACGTTTATGGGGTGCGTTGCGCTGCGTCGAGCGAGTTCAAGAGCCTGGGGAAAGCGGACGACATCACGAGTGCGCAGCACTGTCGCGCCGAAGTCTTCCTCAGCGGCTACGGTTGGGTTCCGGTCGATCCCGCTGATGTGCGCAAGGTCGTCCTCGAGGAAGATCAGCCGGCGCAGCTGCCGCTGGATCACGAGAAGGTGAAGAAGGCGCGTGCGAAGCTTTTCGGCGCGTGGGAAATGAACTGGCTGCCCTACAACTACGCGCACGATGTCAAGTTGCCGCATTCCAACGGGCCGGAGCTGGGTTTCCTGATGTACCCCCAGACCGAGACGGCGAACGGCCGCAAGGACAGCCTCGACCCCAAGAACTTCAGCTACACGATCAAGGTGAGACAGGTCTAGAACGCCCAGCGGCGCCGGCCGATCAGGCCGGCGCCCCCTCCATGGCCGCTTCGACGGCTCGGGCGACATAGACCGCGGCGAGATGCGCGCGGTACTCGGCGGAGCCGTTGACGTCCTCGACGACGTCGACGTCGCGAGTGGTTTCCGCGGCCGCATCCGCGATCGTCCGCGCGTCGAGCTTCCTGCCCGCAAGGAGCCGTTCCACCCGCTCGGCCCGGTACGGCTTGTCCGTCACTCCCGTGATCCCGATGGCGATCCGGCTGCAGACACCGGCCGGATCGAGGGCTGCTCGCACCGCCACGCCAACGACCGCGAATCCGGACGACCGGGGCGCCGCCTTGAGGTAGGCGGTCCTGTCGGTTCCGGTCGCCGGCACCTTGATCGCCGTGACGATCTCGTCCGGCTCGAGCGCGCTCATCATAAGACCCAGGAAAAACTCTCCGCTTCGAATCCAGCGCGTTCCGTTGGGGCCAACCGCTTCGATCTCCGCGTCGAGAGCGAGCACCGCCGCCGGAAAATCGCCCGCCGGATCCGCGTGGGCGATGCTGCCGCCGATGGTTCCCCGATTCCTCACCTGGACGTCGGCGATCGTCGCCGCGGTCTGCGGCAAGAGCGGGCAGCGGCGGCGCAGCAGCTCGGACGACTCGATCTGCGCATGGGTCGCCAGGCCGCCGATCACGATCCAGTCCCCCTCTTCGCGGATTGCGTCGAGGTCGGGAATGCGTCCGATGTCGACGACGTAGGCCGGCCTGGCGAGCCTCATCTTGAGCAACGGCAGGAGGCTCTGGCCGCCGGAAAGAATCTTGGCGTCGTCGCGGTGCGCCGCGAGGAAAGCGACGGCGTCGCTCAGGGTGCGGGGAGCATAATAGTCGAAAGCAGCGGGAATCATGGCGTCAGTACAACCTTCGGGCGGATTCCGGGCGGCGGTTGGCGATGCGCCAGACCGCTTCCGGTGTGAGCGGCAGCTCGTGAATCTCGGCGCCCAACGGGCTGAGCGCGTCCTCGACGGCGCTGGCGATCGCCGCAGGGGACGGGATGGCGGCGCCTTCACCCGCGGCCTTCTGCCCCAGCGGCGTAAAAGGCGAAGGCGAGGGCCGGTGGACCACCTCGATCCGCGGGGTCTCGGCCGTCGAGCATTTACCGTAGTCGAGATAGGTCACAGTCAGGGGCTGCGCGTCGGAGCTGTAGAGAAAACCCTCGCCGAGCGCAACGGCGATGCCGTGGGCGGCCGAGCCGTAAATCTGGCCGTTGACGACGTCGGGGTTGATGATCGTGCCGTTGTCGCCGACGATCAGGTAACGAAGCACCTCCACCTTGCCGGTGTTCTTGTCGACCTCGACGACCGCTCCATGCGCTCCCGCGGAGAAGGTGAACTGCGCCCGGACGCGCCGGTCGGCGCCGGGCACCAGGTTCGGCTTTGCGTGCTCGAAGGCATAATAGTAGGTCGCCTGCAGGCCCGGCTCCATGTCTTCGGGAATCAGGTGCTGGTTGTTGTAAGCGATGCGGCCGAGCTCGGCGAAGGTGATTCTCTTCGCCGGCGCGCCGGGCGCATGAACGATCCCGTCCTCGATCGTCAGCTCCGCAGCGTCGACCGCCAGGACGTGCGCCGCGAGCTTGAGGATCTTTTCGCGCAACCGCCTGGCCGCCCCGTGAACGGCGCCGATGTCGTAGAGATGGAAGTTGTTGCCGCTGTTTGCCGCCGCCACTCCCCAGGGCGAGAGGTCGCTGTCGAAGGGGATGGTGGTGCTGATGCAGTCGGGGCTCGTGCCCAGCACCTCGGCGGCCACCTGGGCGGTGGTGGTCTCGTGCGCCTGGCCGCAGTTGGGCGAGCCCAGGTGGAGCGCGATCGTGCCGTTTTTCTCGAGCCTGATGGTTGCGCCGTTGATTCCCCCCGATCCGGGACCTTCCTTCATCTCGGGAAAGATGGCCATGTCCCGGGCGGCGTTGCGCCCGCCGGGCTCCACGCCGATCACGACGCCGATGCCGAGGAGGCGGCCCTGCTCGCGGGCGCGCTTCTGCTCTTCGCGCAGCTTTTCGTAGTCGAGGCGTTGCAGGAGCGTGTCGAGCAGCCCCGGATAGTCGCCGCTATCGTAGAGATTGCCGCTGGGCGTCGCGTACGGCATTTCCTCGGGGCGTATCAGGTTTCTGCGCCGCACCTCGATCGGGCTGAGCCCCAGCTCGCGAGCGATCCGGTCCATCGTGCGCTCCCAGATGAAGCACATGCCCGGCTTGCCGATGCCGCGGTTGGGGATCACGGGGCACTTGTTGGTGACCACCGAGAAGCCCTCCATGGCGATGTTGCGGACGCGATAGGTGTTGGAGAGGTTGTTGAGCTTGTTGGTGAAATGGATCGTCAGGGTGCCGACCGAGCCGCCGACGTCGTCGTATTCCTTGAAACGCAACCCCAGCACGGTACCGTCGTTCTTGACGGCCGCCTCGACCTCGAATTCCTGCGCGCAGGCGTGGCCTCCGGCCATCATGTGCTCGCTGCGGTCCTCGACCCACTTGACGGGACGGCCGGTCTTGATCGCGAGCATGGAGACCAGCACGACGTACTTGCGGATCAGGTGGATCTTCTGCCCGAAACCGCCTCCGACGTCGGGAATGATCACGCGCACGTCCTGGATCCCGAGGGCTTCGCGGAGGCCGTCGTAGATCACCTCGGGAACCTGGGCGGTCACCCAGACCGTGAGCCGCCGGGTCGCGGCGTCATGGGACGCTATCACGACGAACGGCTCGAGCGGCGTCGAGCTGTAGCGGTGGATCTTGAGGGTTTCGCGGACCACCCGGTCGGCGGAACGAAAGGCTTCGTCGATGTCGCCGTACTGGAGCGATCCGTGCCAGGCGAGGTTGGTCCCGAGCTCGTCGAAGAGAACCGCCGACGAAGGCTTGAGCGCCTCGCGCACGTCGACCACGGGCCGCAGGGGATCGTACTCGACCGCAATCAGCTCCAGGGCGTCTTCCGCCGTGCCGCGGTCGCGGGCGGCGACGGCCGCCACCGGCTCGCCGACATAACGGACCTTGTCGACCGCGCTTGCGTACTCGGGAATCGGACGCTTGAGGCCAGCGGCGTACCGGCCGGGCTTGAACGGGTTGGAGTCCTTGCGAACGTCGTCCGGAGTGACGACCGCGACCACGTTGGGCGCAGCGAGCGCGGCGGCCGCGTCGACGGAGACGATGCGGGCGTGGGCGTGCGGGCTGCGAAGGATCGTAGCGTGGAGCATGCCGGGGAGCCTGAAATCGTCCGTGTAGAGCCCCCGGCCGGTCACATGGCGCGGCCCCTCTTTGCTCCGCGCGCGGGTCCCGACGAACTTAGCCATTTTTGAGCCCTCTCGCGGCGTCCTTGACCGCCTCGACGATCTGGACGTACCCGGTGCACATGCAGAGATTGCCTGCGAGCCCCCGGCGGATCTCTTCCTCGGTCGGGTCGGGGTTGTTCCTCAACAACGCGTGACTCGCCAGCACCATACCCGGCGTGCAGTAGCCGCACTGGAGCGCGTAGTTCCTGACGAAGGCTTCCTGGATCGGAGCGAGCTCTCCGTCGCGCGCCAGACCTTCGATGGTGGTCAGCTCGCGGCCGTCGGCCTGGACGGCCAGATGGAGGCAGGACTTGACCGCCTTGCCGTCCATCAGGATCGTGCAGGCGCCGCACTCGCCCACGACGCAGCCGACATGGGTCCCCGTGAGACCGATTTGCTCGCGCAAGAAGTGCGAAAGCAGCATTCTGGGCTCGACGTCTTCCTCGTATCGTCGCCCGTTGATGGTCACGCGGATAGTTTTTTTCATGGCGCTTCAGAATAGCGGTTGATTTTCGGCGAATCAAGGCGCGGTCGCGAGAATCGCGCGCGGGCGCGCGACGGTCTCGGCCATCGTCCAAGTTCGCGCCCTGGGCGGAGGGATCGAGCCGCCGGCGGATCGTTCCGGGACGGGGGCGCTCCGGTTCTGTCGAGGCGGAGGCGTCGCATGGACGAACCGGAATTTCTTGATTGCCAGGCTCCGAGGGGTTTGCTAGTCGATAGGCGGGCGAAATCACAAGAAGGAGGGGTGCCATGACGATCAATGCGGAAGCGTTCGAACGCCAGGAGCGCGAGAAGGTGGAATACGACTGGGGTACGCTCTGGCCGAAATACCACAAGGAAAAGATGAATTGGGCGACCGGATTCAGGACGAACGGGGACGTCGACATTCTTTTCCTTTCCGGATCGACGGGAAGAGATCCGTTCGAGGACGCGCCCTGTCGCACTCCGGATCAGGAGCGGGCCGGAAGGGGCAGGGTCGTGGGCGGCATCAGGGAACAGACGCGCCAGGCTCTGGAAGACATCAAGGCCAGTCTCGAGCAGATGGGCGCAACGCTCAAGCACATTGTCATGTTCCGGTACTTTCTTACGCGGCGAGAGGACGTTTTTGATATGCGCGACGAGATGTACAGGTTCTTCGAGGAAAACGAGCCCGATTTGCGGCAGCATCCGAGGCCCGCGACGCTGCTCCGGGGCGTGGGGATCGACCTCCCGGACATGCTCGTGGAGATCGAGGCGTGGGCCGTCGTTCCCAGGAAGAAATAGCGGAAGCCCGCTAGCTGGCGCGGCCGCCGGACCCGCGGTCGGTGTCGGGCGGCGTCCGCAGAGCTTTCCGGCGGTACGACAGGTCGACGTATTTTTCCACGGCCGGCAGAGGCGGCGCCATGCGCCCCATCTCCGCCCGCAATTCCAGCACGGAGGCGATTCCGGGCAGATTGAGAGCGGCGTCGGGGTAGATGCCCGCGGCGGGGTCCAGCAGGGCTTTCAGCGTGTTTTCGGCGCGCGCTGGATCGAGCCCGTGATGTTTTTGGAGCAGACGCGTGCACGCCCGGCGGTTTCGAGGCGCAAAGCACCATCGGGTCGCCTCGACATAGGCCCGGATGTATCGAACGAGGAGCGCTTCATGGGCTTTCGCCCAGGAGCGCCGGGCGGCTCCGCAAGTGGCCTGATAGACGGAAGACAGCTCGCCGCCGCGGGCCAGGAGATGGCAGCCAGCGGCAAGAGCGTCGTCGACGTACGGCGCCGTCAACAGCGCCGCGGCAATCTTCCTGTCGAGCAGAGCACGGTACCGGTGTTCCCAGCCGCCAACCTCGACGAGCTCGTAGTCGCCGGGCGAAAAACCGCGCGACCGAAGAAATCTTTCGAGGAGGAAGACGAATCCCGTGACGCGGGAGTCCACCCCGAGCACGCGGCCTCGGAGCGACGGCACATCGGGGTATTCCGGCGCCGCGACCAAGGCCATCAGCCCGCCGTGCAGCCCCATGAAAAGGAACAGATCCGACCGATCGCCAGAGGTTCGTTCGACGGCCGCGACGACGTCATCGGCCGCAGGGTGCCCTATTTCGAAGCCGCCGCTTTCGAGCGCCTCGATGAGAAAATCCGAACCGGGCGTGTAGGTCACTTCGACCTCCAGACCGTGGCGGGCGAAGATCCCCTGCTCGGCCGCGGCGTGAACCGGCAGGTTGTAGGCCGCTCGAAACTGGATGAGGCGAAGGCGGTCCGGCAACGCCATCGAATCCTCGGCAAAATGCTTTCAGGAACCGGCGTGTCGATCTTTTTTTTCTCGTGGGCCCGGATGCGGTGATTTCTCGTGCATGTCCTTGACAGGATTGCCGCCATTGGATAATCAGGCGGTAGCCGTCGACCGGGTCCACGCGCTTGGCGGAGCGAGTACATACCTAAACTCGGGCATTGTCAATTCCCGAAAAGCCCCTTGCTCGCTCGAGGGGAGGGAGGACGATGAACAGGCATCCTTCGACGGGAGCGCCGTCCGTCAAATGGTCGATTCTATTCTTCGTCGTCCTGCTCGTCCTGTGGCAGCTCGTGGTCCCCCTGCTCGGCATTCCTTCCTATCTCCTTCCCACGCCGCTCGCCATCCTCGAAGAGTTTCAAAAGCGCGGCGTTTTCATTTTTACGAACTCCGTGCCCACCTTCTACGAGACCCTTCTGGGCTTCGTCATCGGCGCGGTGATCGGCATCGTCTCGGGCCTGGGCATCGTCTACTCCAAGCTCCTCTGGCTCACCGTCTATCCATCGCTGGTGGTCATCGGATCCGTTCCACGAATCGCCATCGCTCCCCTCATCCTGATCTGGCTGGGTATCGACACGCTCTGGTCCAAGGTCACGATCGTTTTCCTCGTTGCGTTCTTCCCCATGGTCGTCAATTCGGTCGTCGGGTTTTCCCAGATCGAGCCGGAGATGCTCGACCTGGCCAAGACGATGGGCATGAAGCCGTGGATGGAATTCAGAAAAATCCGTCTGCCCAACTCCGTGCCGTACATCTTCGCCGGTTTCAAGACGTCGATCGCCCTGGCGGTCATCGGCGCGGTGGTCGCCGAGTTCGTCTCCGGCCAGCAGGGGCTCGGCTATCTCATCATCATCGGCAACAACGATCTCAATGCACCGTTGATCTTCGCCTCGATCATTCTTCTCTCCGTGATGTCGCTCGGGCTGTTCGGAATCATCGTCGGGCTGGAAAAGGTCCTGATGCCGTGGCGGCGCGGCATCCACCCCACGGAGCTGTGAACCTCGCATGCGGGCCGCAACGCGCATGCAGAACAAAAGGAGGATGCCATGAAACCGAAGACGCGTTCGCTTTCGCTCGCGTTGTTGACGATGGCCGCCGTGGTCATCGGGACCCAATCCGGCGTCCGCGCGGCGGAGAAGGTACGGTTTCTGCTGGACTGGATCATCGAAGGAAAGCACGTGCCGTTCTTCGTGGCGCGCGACAAGGGGTTTTTCGAGAAGAACGGCCTGGAGGTCACCCTGGTGGAAGGCAAAGGCTCCGGCAACGCGGCGACGTTCATCGACGCGGGCCAGGCCGACTACAGCTACGGCGACTTTCTCACGGCGGTCGAGGTGATGTCGAAAGGCGGAAAAAACCGAGCCATCGGCGTGGGCATGGTGTTCAACGGCGGCGGTTTCATCTATCGGGAGGGAGCGGGGATCAAGGGCGTCAAGGATCTCGAAGGCAAGAGCTTCGGTACGAATCCGGGAGATTTCGCTTACGCCCTCTTGCCCGCGCTGGCGGCGGCGGCGGGATTCGACCACAAGAAAGTCACGATCAAGACGATGGAGCCAGCAGTCCGGACGCCCGCGCTCTTCGAGGGGAAGATCGACTTCATGTCGGGAACGAACGGCTCGAGCATCCAGAGGATGGCGATCCTGGCCAAGCGCCAGGGGAAGGCCGTCAACTACCTGTTCTTCAAAGACATGGGCCTGCAGACTTACGGGCACGTCCTGCAGGCTCGAGCGGATCGCATCCAGAAGAATCCGGATCAGGTCAAGAGGTTCGTGACGGCGCTGTTCGACGCCTGGGCCTGGTCGCTCAAGAATCCGAAAGAAGCGTTCGACGCTTTCATGAAGGCCAATCCGCAAAAGGACCGCGATATAAGCCTCGCCCAGATGGAAGCGGCGCTCGACGACGTGGTGGACCCCGAAACCAGGGAGCGCGGCCTCGGCTACATGAAGGAGTCGATGATGAAGAGGTCGGTCGAGATCGCAAACAAGTACTTCGGCCTGTCGCCCGCGGTGGACTACAGGACGACCTACACGAACCAGTTCATCCGGAAGAATCCCGGGATGTAAAGGGCGGGTCTTGACGGGCTTCATCGATTACGAGAGGGTTCGCAAGGTCTATGCCTCCGGCAACGATGCGGTGGTGGCGCTCGAGGAGGTTTCCTTCAGCGTGTACGAGCGGGAGTTCGTCACGGTCGTCGGTCGAAGCGGCTGCGGCAAGAGCACCCTGCTGAAGATTACCGCCGGGCTTCTGAACTCCACGGCTGGGTCCGTGCGCGTCGGGGGAGTTCCCGTTCGCGGGCCGCTGACCGATATCGGTATGGTCTTTCAATCGCCGGTGCTCCTGGCCTGGCGCAGGGCGCTGGACAATGTTCTGCTCCCGATCGAATCGCGCAAGCTGAACGTCGAGCATTACCGGGACAAGGCGTTGAAGCTGCTCGAGCTGAGCGGGCTCAAGGGCTTCGAGCGCAAATATCCGAGCGAGCTGTCGGGCGGCATGCAGCAAAGGGTTTCGATCGCTCGCGCGCTGATTCACGATCCGCCGCTGCTCCTGATGGACGAGCCGTTCGGCGCGCTCGACGCCATCACGCGAGACGAGATGAACCTGGAGCTCCTGCGGATCTGGCAGGAGGCGAGAAAAACGGTCCTGTTCATTACCCACAGCATTCCCGAAGCGGTCTTTCTCGCCGACCGTGTCGTGGTCATGACCCCCCGACCCGGCAAGGTCGCCGAGATCGTCGAGGTCGACCTGCCCCGCCCGCGGACCACGGCGATGCGCGACGATCCCCGGTTCGTTTCCTGCGTCAAGAGGATCCGTCAAAGCCTGGGCGTGGGCTGAAATCGGGGGAGGTTTCGATCTGCGGCCACGGCGGCGCCCGTCGGACGAGGCCGGGCGAGAAGCGAGCCTTTCGAAGAAAAGAATTCCCTTCAGCTCGTGTGGCGGGCAGGCGAGCGGCGGATCAAGCTTCTGACCCGGTCCGGCGACAGCGGCAGTTCGTTGATTTCAACGCCCAGGGGCGAGAGGGCGTGGCTCACCGCGTTGGCCAGCACCGCTCCGGTGCCGACGATGCCTCCTTCTCCCGCGCCCTTGACGCCCAGCGGGTTCAACGGCGACGGCGCCTCTTCCAGAACGATGCTTTCGATGGGCGGGACGTCGGCGCTCGACGGAAGAACGTAATCCCGGAACGTGGTGGTGAGGAGCTGCCCGTTTTCTCCGTAAACCAGCTCTTCGCACAGCGTCGCCCCGATCCCCTGCACGGCGGCGCCGACCGCTTGGCCGTGGACGAGCATCGGGTTGATGCATCGCCCGACGTCCTCGACGACCATGTACTTCAGCACTTCGACCAGGCCCGTTTCGGGGTCGACGGCGACGCGGGCCACGTGAACACCGTACGAATGAGTCAGCTGGCTGGAGTTGAAGTAAGCGGTCTCCTCCAGGGCCGGCTGTTCCGGGCGGGCCCTTACCCCCGCGCGAACGTGCGCCAGGAGCGTTTTCAGGTCGAGCAGCGGCTCATGGGTGCCTTTGCGGCAAATCTTTCCTTCCTCGATCTCCAGTCGGTCGGGATCGATGCTCAGATGATCACCGGCGATCCGGAGGAGCTTTTGCCGCAAGCGCCGGGCCGCGAGATAAACGGCGTTGCCGCACATCACCGTGCCGCGGCTGGCGAAAGTTCCCCAGCCGAAGGGGACGAGATCGGTATTCCCGTGGAAGACTGAAACCCATTCCATGGGCACACTCAGGCCGTCGGCGCAGATCTGTGCCATCGCGGTCTCGTGTCCCTGCCCCAGAACGTTGATGCTCAAATAAACAGCGACGCTCGGGCCGTCGCCGAGGGCCACGCGGGCTCCCTCGTAGGGTTCGAGCCCGCCAGTGTTCTTCACGAAACAGGCGAGGCCGACCCCGTGATACCGGCCATTGTCGAGGCGGCCCTGCTCGCGCTGAAGGTCCCGGTAGCCGAACGCGTTCAAGGCGCGGTCGAGCGCGCTCGGGAAATTGGCGCTGTCGAGCACCGTCGGACCCGCGCCGGGCCGGGTGACGCCGATCTCGTACGGGATCTCTTCCGGCCGGACGAGATTCCTGCGCCTGAGCTCGACCGGATCCAGGTTCAGGTCCGCCGCCACCATGTCGAGCAAGCGCTCGCGGAAAAAACAGGACTCGTAACGTCCGGGAGCCCGATAGGTTCCCATGCCCGTCTTGTTGGTGACGACACAGTGGACCTTGCATTCGTAGTTGGGAATCCGGTAGGGTCCGGTCAACAGCGCGGCGGTGGAGCACGGGACCAGGCCGCCGTGGGTGCGGACGTAGGCGCCCATGTTCCCGTAGATCCTGGCCCGCAGCGCCAGCAGCGCGCCGTCTCGACGGGCCGCGATCTCGAGCTCGCAGCCCACCTCCCGCGAATGGTTCGCCGCCATGAGATGCTCCCGGCGGTCCTCGATCCACTTGACCGGTCTGCCGAGGCGCATCGAGGCGAACGGAATCAGAAAATCCTCCGGATAGAGCTCGCCGCGGATGCCGAAGCCGCCGCCGACGTCGTTCTCGATGAAATGAACATGGTGCTCCGGAAGCCCGAGAAACGCGGCGATGACCTGGCGGTTGTAATGGAGCAGCTTGGTCATTCCGTAAACCGTCAATTCGCGCCTGCCTGCGTCGAAAGTCGCGACCAGGCCCCGGGTCTCCAGGGGATTTCCCGTGTGGCGGTGGACGCGGAAGAGCTCCCGCCTCGTGTAGTCGGCCTTCTCGAAGGCCCCCGCTGCGTCGCCGATGCGAATTTCATGTACGGCGGCGAGGTTCGTCCCCGCTTCCTCGTGGATGAGGACGTCGTCGCGCAGGGCGGCAGCGACATCCAGCACCTCCGGGAGATCCTCGTATTCGACCTCGATGGCGTCGAGCGCGTCCTCGGCGACGTAGCGGCTTGCCGCTACAACGACGGCGACCGGCTCGCCGACGTAGCGAACCTTGCCTTGCGCCAGAATGGGCTGAAGATAGCGCTCCAGGCCGGGCAGCCTGTACATGCGCATGGGAATGCGGGCCGCCGCCTCGCCGACATGCCGCGACGTGAAAATCCACGCGACGCCGGGAACGGCTTCGGCTCGAACCGTGTCGACGGAGCGGATGCGCGCATGGGCGCGGGAGCTGCGGAGGATCGCTGCGTGGAGCATCCCGGGCAGCTTGATGTCGTCGGCGTAGGTGCCTTTGCCGCTGACGAACCGGATGTCCTCTCGCCGCTTGATCGAAGCTCCGATGTAGGTCCGACCCATGATCAAGGGCGATTCCCGGCCCGGGGTTCCCGGTTTTTACGTGCCGTGAGTTCCTGTGCGCCGTTCATGTTGACCCGCTCCGTCGTCAGTATTTGCGGCTTTCCGCTCCTGCCGGGGACGAGGTGATTTCCACGGCCGCCTGGAGGATTGCCTGAACGATCGGCTGGTATCCGGTGCAGCGGCAAATGTTGCCCGAGATGGCATCGCGCGCCTGCGCCTCCGACGGACGGGGGTTTTCCTTGAGGAAAGCCAGGGCGGTCATCAAAAAGCCCGGCGTGCAAAAACCGCACTGAAGCGCATGGTGGTCCTGAAACGCCTTCTGAAGAGGGTGAAGCCTCTCGCCCTGTGCGAGCCCCTCGACCGTCAGAACGTCGGCCCCGTCCGCCTGAACCGCCAGCAGAAGACATGAACGCACCGCGGTTCCGTTCAGCAGCACGGTGCAGGCTCCGCAGACGCCGTGCTCGCAACCCAGATGGGTTCCGGTCAGCTCCAGCTCGTTGCGCAGGAAGTCGGCGAGCGTCGTTCGCGCTTCGACCCGCCGCTCGCACAGCTGGCCGTTGACCTTTACGCGGATGCCGTGCACGCTCATCGGGTTACCTGTTCCCGCCGCAGCAGAGCGGTTTGCAGGGCCCTCCGGATCAAGCAGGCCGCGACGTCTTTGCGGTACTCCGCGGAGGCATGGACATCAGAGATCGGATCGAGCTCCTCGGCCGCCGCGGCCGCGGCCTCGGCGAAAATCCTCGGCTCGGGACGCCGCCCTTGCAGGACCTGTTCTCCCCGAGCCGCTCGCAAAGGTCGGTCGCCGACGCCAAAGAGGACGAGCCGCGCCTCCTGGCAGAGATCGCCGCCGTCGAATCGGATCAGGGCGATGGCTCCGACCATGGCGAAGTCGCCGCGACGCCGGGCGACCTCCTCGATGGCCCAACCCGATCCCCACCGCCAGGGGGGAAAGCGTATCTCCGTCAAAAGCTCCGTGGGCTCGATAGCGGTTGACATCAACCCGGTGAAAAGGTCCTCCGCAGGAATCGCTCGCTCGCCGCGCTCGTTCTTGACCGAGAGCTCCGCGCCGAGGGCGAGGCTGACCGCAGGCAGCTCCGCTGCGGGGTCCGCATGGACCACGCTTCCGCCGACGGTGCCGCGGTTCCGGGTCTGGAAGTGACCGATGAGCGGCATGGCGGCCGCGAGCAGGGGGTTGCGCTCCTTGACCGCGGGGGAAAGCTCGAGAGAGCGCTGACGGGTCAGCGCCCCGACCGCGAGCTCGCCGTCCGCTCCATGAGCAATGTATTCCAGCGACGTGAGACGATTGATATCGATCAGCACTCGCGGGCGGGCGAGGCGCAGGTTCATCAAGGGCATCAGGCTTTGGCCGCCGGCCAGAATTTTGCCTTCTTCACCGTAGCGTGAGAGTAATTCGAGCGTCTCGCCGATCGTTCCAGGCGCGAAGTATTCGAACGGAGCCGGTTTCATGCTCGTCGGATGCGTCAGCGTGCGAACATCTCAGTCCGATCGCCCGGGCCGAAGCCTTCCGAACGCGATCAAGCAAAGGTTCAAACCGTTCAACCCCAGCGCTCCATTCAAGCCGCAGATTGCTGGTAGACGATTACCCCCATCGGCGTGGGATTGAAACCGTTGCAAGGATTTCGCTCCTGCGGGCAGTTCGAGACCGCCACGACCAGATCCATCTCGGCCCGAAGGTCGTAGAAGTCGCCGGGGCGAGTGGTCGGTTCCTTGATCTCCATGGTCCCGTCGGCTCGGACCGCCACGCGCATGAAGGGGACGAATGCATTGGGAATCCGGCGCCGGTCGAGCCCCCAGGGAGCGAGCGCCATGGCGAAATTGTCGCGGCAGTTCCGGGTGCCCGGCACCCCGTAACGGATGCGGTTCAATTCCTCGCTGCACATGGGGCCGTAAGCATAGCTCTCCTCGTTCGAGTAGCCGGTAATAGTCATCATCGGATTGCAGATCACGGAATAGAGCACGTCGCCCTGGCGCAGCTCGCGACGCCTGTTGAGGAGCAGGCTGTTGCCCATGTTGAGGTGCTCGGTCAGGTCGCGCTCGTTGAAGCAGATCAAGTCCGGCACCTGCTTGCCTTCGATGTCGACGAAACGGAGGATCTGCCCTCGGCGCATGGTGAAGGCTGAGTACTCCCTCGCCGGGATGATCCATTCGTTCGCGATGGTGCCCGGCACAGGATAACGCCGCATCACGGGAAAGGTCACCGCGTTTCAGCCTCCCGACCGGCTTTCCCCGCCCCGAGAAGAAAAACGCCGGCGGCTGCGGAGCCCGTTGGACCTCTGCGCTCGGTTCGAGCCGCGCTTCAGCCGGTTCGAGATCTCGAGGTTCAATCGATCGAACCAGAGAAACCAGGAACCGGAGCCGCAAACGAACTATAAGCTAGAACTGCCTGTGGCGCCGGTTCAAGCTACCGCGATTTTCAATGCCTGGGCCGCAGCGCGGCGGACCAGGACCTTGACCATTTCCCGTTTGTACTCGGCGGAGCCGCGGTTGTCGTCCACGGGATCGACCTCCGTGGCGGCAACTTCGCCCATCTCGTGGAGGACGGCGTCGTTGACGACCCTGCCACGCAAGACCTCCTCGGCCCTTGTCGCGCGAATGATGGTCGGCCCGACGGAGTTGAGCCCGAGCCGCACGTCTTCGCACGTGCCGTTCGCGGCTTTGACGGTCAGCGCCACGCCGACGGTGGCGAAGTCCTCGGCGCTTCGGGGAGTGAACTTGATGTGCGACCAGCCGAGGTTCGTTCGGGGCGGCGGGACGTGGATTTCGGTCAGCAACTCGCCCGGGCGCAGCGCGGTCTGATAATAGTCGACGAAGAAACCGTCGAGCGGAACGGTCCGCGACCCCTTCCGGCTGACGACCGTTACCTCGGCGTCGAGCGCGATCAGGCTCGCCCCCGGATCGGTGAGCGGATCGCCGCCGCTCAGGTTGCCGCCTACGGTCCCCATGTTGCGAATGCGGGGTTGCGCGACCTTGCGGAACGTCTCGTGCAGCAGGGGATAGTGTTCCTTCACGACGGGCGACAGCTCGAGGTCGCGATGGCACGCCCCCGCGCCGATGCGCAGCCCGTCCCGGGGGTCGAACCGGATCCGATCGAAGTCGGGCAGCCTCGCGAGGCTGACGATTACTTTGGGCGCGAGGAGCCGCTGGCGCATCCAGATGAGGAGCGAGGTGCCGCCGGCGATCGCGCGGGCGTCATCGCCGTAGCGCTCGAGAAGCTCCAGGGCTTCGTCGAGAGAGGCGGGCTCGAGATAGTCGAACTTGATCATCGACCTTCTTCGCGGCGCTTTTCCCGCAGCGCGCGCAGGACCTTTTCGGGAGTGATCGGGAGGGTCTTGATCCGAACGCCGACCGCGTCGAAGATGGCGTTGCTGATGACCGCCGCAGTCGGATCCATTCCGAGCTCGCCCAATCCTTTGGCGCCGAACGGGCCCGTCGGCTCGTACGAATCGGCGAACGCGTGCTCCAGAGGGGGCATGTCCCGCATCGACGGAAGGCGGTAGTCGGAAAAGTTGGGATTGAGGGGTCGGCCCTCTTCCATCTTCAGTCCTTCGATCAGGGCGTAGCCGAGACCCTGAGCAACCGATCCTTCGACCTGGCCTTCGGCGGCCAGCGGGTTGATCACGGTTCCGCAATCCGAGGCCGCGGCGTACTTGAGGACCCTGACCTGGCCGGTCTGCGTGTCGACCTCGACCTCCGCTGCCTGGCAGCCGAAATTGTAGGCGCCGGACTCGTTGCCGTAGCGGGTCGCGTCCTGGAGCACGGAGTCCGCGTCGAAGCTGCCCGAGGCGACAACCGGAGCTCCGTTGCGGCGAAACAGGCGCGCCCGCGCGACGTCCGCGACCGTGACCGATTTTTGTTCGGCGCCGCGGACGAAGATCCGGCCGTCGCGCGACACGAGGTCGTCGGGGTTGGCCTCGAGCACTTCGGCCGCGGTCTCGTAGAGCTGCTGCTTGACTTTTTGCGCGGCGTCGCGCACCGCGTTACCCGCGATGTAGGTCAACCGGCTGCCGAAAGCCCCGAGGCAGAAGGTGGTGAGATCGGTATCCGCCTGCGAGAACTCGACGTCTTCGAGGGGAATCCCCAGCTCCTCGGCGGCGATCTGGCAGAGCGTCGTTCCGGCTCCCTGGCCGCATTCGCCCTCCCCGCTGATGATCAGCGCCTTGCCGTCCTCGTTGATCTTGATGGTCGCCGAGCCGCCGTCGTAATCCCCGAAGTGGCGCTTGCCGCTCACGTGCACGGTGCACGCGATTCCGAGGCCGGTGTCGGGTTTCTTGCTCCGGCGCTTGGCCTTCCAGTCCATCATCCGCTCGACGAGGTCGATGCACTGCCGGAGCTCGCAGCTCTTCACGCGGTTGCCGTGCGGGGAAACGTACCCGGGCTCGGCGGCGTTCATGCGCGCGATCTCGAGCGGATCGATGCCCAGGCGATGCGCCGCCTCGTCGATGACCTGCTCCACGGCCCATTCCGCCGACGGGTTGCCGAAGCCACGGAACGCGCCCGTGGGTATCTTGTTGGTGTAGACCAGGTACGCCTGGGTCTTGACGTCGGAATACTTGTAGCAGGTGTCGTGGCGCAGCGCTGCGACGCCCGTGATCGCGGGAGCCTTGCCCGAGTAGGCGCCGTTGTCGGCGATGACGCGGATGTGTTTGGCGCGGATGGCGCCGTTTTTCTTGAAGCCCATCCGGACCCAGATCTTCATGTTCACGCGCGGGCGGGACCCGGCGAGGAACTCCTCCTCCCGGGAGTTGATGATCTTGACGGGCTTGCGGGCCTTCTTGGCCAGAATGGCGGCCACCACGGCGTTGTTGTCGTCGCACGACTTGCCGCCGAAACCGCCCCCGACCGCCGGCTGAATGATGCGCACGTCGGTCTCACGGACCCCGAGGGCGGCGGCGATGCGGTAACGCGCGTTGAACAGCGTCTGAGTGTTCATGTAGATGGTGTACTTGCCGCTGGCGGCGTACTCGGCGACGCTGCCGATCGTCTCGATCGCTGAGTGCCACTGGGGCGTGCTCTCGAAGGTATCCTCCACGACGAGGTCGGAGTCGCGGAAGGCCGCCGCGACGTCGCCGCGCTCGACGTCGATCGTGAGGGCGATGTTGCGCGGCTTGTCCTCGTGGACGAGGGGCGCGCCCTCGGCCATGGCCTCCTCGGCGTCGAAGACGGCAGGCAGCGGCTCCCATTCGACTTCGATCAGGTCGAGCGCCTCCTCGGCGATGTCCGGATCGATCGCGGCGACCGCCGCGACCTCTTCGCCGACGTAGCGCACCTTTCCCAATGCGAGCGGGTACTGGTCCGGGAAAAATGCACCCCAGCCGCGCTTGATCGTGTCTTCGGCGGTGACCACCGCCCGGACCCCCTTGAGCTTCTCCGCTCTGGATGTGTCGAGGCGGACGATACGGGCGTGGGGATAGGGGCTGCGCAGGATCCTGCCGTGAAGCATCCCCGGGAGCTTGATGTCTGCGACGTAGAGCGCGTCGCCGGTGACCTTGTCGCACCCTTCGACGCGGTGAACGCGCTTTCCGACGACGGCGAATTCCTCGGCCCGCTTGACCATGACGGTTCCCCCCGAGCTATTTTCGGTCGTGCAAGCCCTCGGACGTATAGAGGCTCTGGATCTTGGCCTGGCGGAGATCCCGCCGGCGGCTTGCGCCGGCCTTGATCTTGCCCTGGGCGACCGCCTTGATGGACTCGAGAATCTTGTAGTAGCCGGTGCAGCGGCACAGATTGCCGGCCATCCACTCCTTGATCTCGTCGTCACTGGGATTGGGGTTTTCGTCGAGCAGAGCCTTCGCCGCGATGATCTGCCCGGGAGTGCAGATGCCGCACTGGAAGCCTCCGTATTCGATGAACGCCTGCTGCAGGGGATGGAGCTCGTCGCCCTTGGCGAGCCCCTCGATCGTGGTGATCTCTTTGCCCTGGCAGGCGATGGCCAGGGTCAGGCAGGAGCTTACCAGCCGGCCGTTCACGAGCACGCTGCAAGCGCCGCAGACACCGATGCTACACCCTTCTTTCGTCCCGGTAAGACCGATGTCGTCTCGCAATGCGTGCAAGAGGAGCCGATTGGGCTCGATCTCGAGCTCGTAGTCCTGTCCGTTGACGCGGAGCTCCACGGTTCGTTTCATCGATGGCGACATTATCGGTCGCAGGGGCGCCTGTCAAGGAACCGCGCCGGCGGGCGACTGGCCTCGCCCCAGGAGCGTTTTGCGGTAGGGCCAGAGGAGCATGAGAATCGTCAGCAGAAGGAGCAAAAGCGAGAAGGGGCGCGTGAAAAAGATCGTGTACGAGCCGCGGCCGATCAGGAGGGAACGGTGAAAGTTGGCCTCGACCAGATCCCCCAGAACCAGCCCCAGCACGAGGCAGGCGGCGGGATAGCGGTAAACGCTCATGATATAGCCGAGGATCCCGAAGACGAACGTCACCAGGACGTCTTCCAGCATCCCGCGCAGAGCGAGCGAAGCGATGAAGCTCAGCGCGACGATGATCGGTACCAGGATGGCGTTGGGGATGAGCACCGCCTTGGCGAATTGGCGGGCGAACAGCAGCCCCATGACGAAAAAGGAGACCTGCGCGAAGAGGATGCCGGCGAAGACCGTGTAGGGCAGGGCGCCGGAACGGGAGAAGAATTCAGCGCCCGGCTGCAGCCCGTGCATGATCATCGCGGCCAGGAAGATGGCCGTCACGGAGGAACCGGGAATGCCCAGGGTGAAGGTGGGAATCAGGTCCCCCACGATGCAGGCGTTCTTGGCGATCTCCGGGGCGAGCAGCCCGCGGGGATCGCCGCGGCCGAAATTCTCCGGGTCCTTGGCCGCCCGCTTCTCCACGAAATAGGCGACGACGTTGGCCGAGGAAAGGCCGAGAGCCGGAAGAACTCCCATAAAGATTCCGACAGCGGAGGCTCGGGCGATGGTGGCCGGTAAGGCCAGGACCTTGACGAACCCTTCCCAGACATTGCCGGTTCTGCGAAGCTGCGAAATGCTGCCTTCCTGCTGGGCCAGAACGATGGCTTGCGAAAGGGCAAAGAGACCCAGCACCACCGCGGCGAGCGGAAGGCCGTCCTCGAGATAGTCCCACCCCAAGGTGAAGCGCGACTCGGCGGTGATCGGGTCGCGGCCGACGAAGGAGAGAAGCAGGCCGATTCCGCCCAGCGCGAGACCCTTGAGCAGCTGCCCTTCGGAGGCGAGAGCCAGGAGCGAAAGGGCCATGACGGCCACCATGAAGTACTCCGGCGGGCCCATGTGAACGGCGACCCAGATGAGCAGAGGCGACAGCGCGACGAGCGAGATCCAGCCCGCGACCCCGCCGATGAACGAGCCGAACGTCGAAATGCCCATCGCCACCCCGGCCTGGCCTTTTTGCGCCATCGGGTGGCCGTCCCAGCAGGAGGCGACCGAGCCGACACCTCCCGGGGCGTTGATCATGATCGATGCAAAGGAATCGCCGTAGGCGGTGGCGGCATGCACGGCGGTGAGGAAGATGATCGCCGTGGCCGCGGGCATGCCGAAAGTCAGCGGCAGCATCAGCGCCACGCCGAACAGCGGCCCGAGGCCCGGAAGGGCGCCGATCAGCATGCCGAAGGCGGTACCCGCGACCAGGTACAGCAAATTCAGCGGCTGGAGCGCGGTGAGAAACCCTTCAGCCCACATCCGTCTCGCGCTCCAGTGCTACCATGGAAAACCGATCAGACCCTTCGGCAGCCGGATGTGGAAGACCGACTGGAAGGTGAAGACCAGAACCGCGGTGAAGAGAACAGCATGCGCCGCGACGACGGCGGGGCGGCGGTAGCCGAGAACCAGGGGACAAAGAAGAAGGAAGACGAACGTCGCCAGTGAAAACCCGATCACGTAGATGAGCGCCAGGTAAACCGCCTGGAGCGCGAGCGGAATGCCCCAGGCGGGAAGGCGTCCGCCGGACGCTCGGCCCTCAGGGGGCGCGGCATGCCGGATTCCGGTGCGGTTGATGATCAGGTCGAGAAGGACGAAAGCGAGCGTCGCCACGCCGACGACGCGTGGAAACAACGCCGCCGTCGGATTGTTCTCCCGCGAAAAGAAAAGCAGCGCCGCGGCGAAGCCTGCTGTAACGAGCGGGAGAAGGGCTGCACCGAGATCGACTTTGCCGCGTTCCACTACTTGCTCTTCTTGAGGATCGATTCCAATCCCTGAATCGTCTTGAAGATTCCGGACGAGGCCTTGTAGAACTCGGCCGGCGGCATCGGCTGGAGCGTCATCTTGGCCTTGGCCGCCGCCGCCAGGTACTCCTTGTCGGCGAAGGCTTTCTCGAACGCCGAGACCAGAACCTTCAGCCGCGCTTCGGGCAGGCCAGGGGGGGCGAATACGCCCGTCATCTGATCCATCTTGATCTCGGGGTAGCCGAGCTCGGCGATCGTCGGAATGTCGGGATGGGATTCGTCGCGCTGGGGCCCGGAGACCGCGAGCACACGCAGCCGTTTCTGCTCGTGAAGCGGCCAGTAGCTGTCGAGAGCACCCGTGCCCATCTGCGTCTGGCCGCCCGCCAGAGCGAGCGCAGCTTCGCTCCCGCTGTTGAAGGGAACGTAGGTGATCTGGATGCCGGCCTTGGACCTGAGCAACATGGCGAGGATGTAGGCGTTGCTCCCGACGCCCGTGCCCGCCGAGGTGAGCGGCTGCGCCGCCGACGCTTTTCTCAAGTCCTCGATGGTCTTGAACGGCGAGTTGGCGGCGACCGCCACGCAATCGTAGTTGCGCCCGGCGATGTTGTAGACGTGCGTGAACTTCAAGACGTCGAATTTCCCCCCGGAGACGATCTGGCCGCTCGACATGGAAGGCTGCTGGCTGACCAGCAGGGTGTAGCCGTCCGCGGGTTGCTTGAAGACGTACGAGCGGGCAACGTTGCCGCCCGCCCCGGGCATGTTCTCGATCACGACGGGCACTCCCAGATACTTCTGCAGGTAGGGCTGGATCAGGCGGGCCGCCAGATCCGTCGTCCCGCCGGCGGCATGAGTGATGACCAGCCGGACCGGATCCTTGGGATAGTCCGCCTTCTGGGCGAAAGCGCTGCCGTGCCCGAGCAGCAGTGCCGGCAGGCTCCACGCCACGATACGCCGGAAATCGAACCATTTATTGTTTTTCACTGCGTTGTCGCTCCTTTGTCTTTCGTGTCTTTCGTCGCGCATGAAGCTCTCTCACTCCGATCGTCCCGAATGCGAGCGGCCCCATTTCGCGCGCATGGACTTCATCGTCTCGCCCTCGCCGACCTGGACCCGGGTGCGGCGCAGTTTTTCGCCGACTTTCTCGTATTCGCTCCGCACCGCCAGCTCGGCCTCGGCCTCCAGCTCTTGCGGCCACAGCCCGAGCAGGTAACCGTGCCACGGCTCCTGCGGTTGAAGCTTCGGTAACCCCAGCTCTTCCCAGATCTCGCGGGCCCGAACCATATACTCCTTTTTCGGGAGCGAAAGGGGAGGAAAATCCGCCTTCCGGGTAGCGTCGATCAAGAGGGACGATTCGCTGTTATCATAGCGGCTCGACGGGTGCGTTGCCACCATCCCGATCGGCGTGGCGCCGAACGGGCGGTTGCCGACGATCTTGACGTCGCGGTGCGGCTGCGAGCGGTGCGTGATCGCCCAGGTCACGGCCACGGGGTCCCGTGGATTGATGTCCTCATCCACGGCGACGATCAGCTTGCCGACCCGATCGCCGTAATCGAGCACGCCCTGCATCGCGTCCCACGGTTCCCGGTCGTTGCGCTTCTTCATGCGGACCACAACGTACGGGCGGAGGTTCACGAGCGGCTCCATCAGGTAGACTTCGAGCACCGAATCGAGGCCGCGCTTGAGGAGGAAGCGCTTGACCAGCGTCGCCATCCCCATCGCCTTGATCTTGGAGCTTTCGCTCGGGGTGACCTGGCTGATGATCGATACCCAGATCGGATTCTTGCGATGCGTGATGCAGCGCAGCTCGAAGACCGTACTGAGCGTGCGCGGGTCGACGTAGCCCATCGATTCGCCGAACGGCCCTTCCTCTTCCATGTAGTTCGTCGGGACGATCCCTTCCAGCACGACCTCGGCGGTCGCCGGCACCTCGAGATCGACGGTCCGGCATTTGATCAGCTTCACCGGTTTTCCCATGAGACCGCCGGCGAGCGCCAGCTCGTCGACCTCCGGCGGCACCTTCTGCGTGGCCGCGTAGGAGACGGCCGGCACCGTTCCGATGACCACGGCGACTTCGAGCGGGATTCCACGCTGCCGGCATTTCTCCCAGTGGGCCGACAAATCCTGGGGCGTTCCGGACATCAGTCCCGTCAGCGCCGGGCCTTTGATCAGGCCGCGGTAGTTGCCGACGTTGCGCCGGCCGGTTTCGGGATCTTTGGTGATCCAGTGGCCGGCGGTGATGTACGGGCCGTTGTCGAAACCGGGCGTCGAGATCGGGATCGGGAACTCGAAAAGACCGCCGTGGGCCAGAAGGCCGCTTCCTTCGTGGATCTCCTCGCGCGCGGGCCCGTCGTCGACCAGGACCGGTTCGATCGGGTGGTCCATGGCGTAAAGCCAGCGATCGGCCACCTCGTCCGGGTTGCACTTGAGCCCCAGACAGTAGATCGCCTCGGATCCCGCAAGGCCGCCGACCAGAACCGAGCCGTTGTACTTGCGTTGCTTGGAATCGGTAACGTTGTCGAACAGGAATCCTTTCCTGGCTTCCTCGGGAAGGCCACGGAATTGCCAGCGCACCAGCGGCTGCAGCTCGGTATCCTTGTTGATCTCGCGGTGGACTCGGACCAGCTTTCCGTGGTGGTCGAGAGCCGCGATGAACTCGCGGAGGTCTTCGTAGGGCTTGGCGAAATCCATAATTATTGGATGTAGTATGCTTTTTTCTCGACGGCTTCAAGTGGCGGGCGGATTTCAGCTTGCCAAAAAGGCCCGCGATCCGTAAGATAAAAATTTCCGGCGATGCCGCTTAAAATCTTCAATACGCTGAGCGGGGCCAAGGAAGATTTCGTGCCGCTCAAGGAAGGGGAGGTGCGGATGTACGTATGCGGCGTGACCGTTTACGACTCCTCTCACCTTGGCCACTGCCGCTTCTTGTTGACCTTCGACGTCATCTACCGCTACCTGGGGTTTCTGGGCTTTCGAGTTGTCTACGTACGAAATTTCACCGACGTCGACGACAAGATCATCAAGCGGGCGCGCGACGAGAACACCACCTGCGAGGCGATCACCGAGCGCTACATCGAGGAGTTCCGCCGGGATGCCGCCGCCCTCGGACTGGCGGAGCCGACGTATGAGCCGCGGGCGACGCATCACGTGCCCGAGATCATAAGCTTGATTCGAAAGCTCGAGGAAAAGGGGCTTGCCTACCGGGTGGATGGAGACGTTTTCTACCGGGTGAGCGGGTTCGCGCAGTACGGCAAGCTCTCGCGCAAGAACCTGGACGAGCTCCAGGCCGGCGCCCGCGTCGAGGTGGACGAACGGAAGGGCTCGCCGCTGGATTTCGCGCTCTGGAAATCGAGCAAGCCGGGCGAGCCGGCGTGGCCGAGCCCGTGGGGCCCGGGCCGTCCAGGCTGGCACATCGAGTGCTCGGCCATGAGCACGAAATATCTCGGCCAGCCGTTCGACATCCACGGCGGGGGACGCGACCTGATCTTCCCCCATCACGAGAACGAGATCGCCCAGTCCGAAGGCGCGTTCGGCGTCCCGCTGGCGCGCTACTGGATCCACAACGGCTTTCTCAACATCGACCACGAGAAGATGTCCAAGTCGCTGGGGAACATCTTCACGATCCACGAGGTGCTCCAAAAGTACGACGCGGCGGCGCTGCGCCATTATTTTCTCTCCAGCCATTATCGGAGCCCCATGGATTTCTCTTTCCAGGGGCTGGAAGAGGCCGGGCGCGCGGTGGAGCGGGTCTACGAGACGCTTGAGCGGGCGACGCCGCTGCTTGCCTCCCGGGAGGGCGTCGCGGCGGACGCGGCGCTTCTGGAGTCGTTCCGGAGGGAGATGGACGACGATTTCAACACTCCGCGCGCCCTTGCGCTGCTGTTCGAGGAGGTGCGCTCGGTGAACCGGAGGCTCGACGAGAGGAAGATCGAGGGTCTGGAGGGCCGTGTGGTCGCGCTGCGGCGAGTGGCGCAGACGCTCGGGCTGATGCAGGACGGAGCCGAAGCCTTCTTCGAGAGGAAGAAGGAGCGATGGTTGCGCCAGCATGGATTGCAGCGGCGCGATATCGAGGCGCTGATCGAGGCCCGCGACCGGGCGCGCAAGGAAAAGCGTTGGAGCGATGCCGACCGCATCCGCGAGGAACTTCAGGCAAAGGGGATCGTTCTCGAGGACGGACCGTCGGGAACAGTATGGAAGGTGAAGTGAGGAGGAGGGCCCTGCGCGGGAGCCTGTTGGCCGGTGTCGCGTGGGTCGTGGCCTCGCTGGCGGCCCACGCGCAGGAATCTCCCCGGGCGGCCGATTCGGGAGAACGGGGCATCGCCCTGCGCAAAACCGTGGTGACGCGGGAGTTCGAGGGGGAAACGATCGAAGGCGAGGAGCGGGTCGTCGCTCCCGGAGAATCTCTGTGGCGTATCCTGATCGACGAAAAAGGCCTGTCGCCCAGGCGCTTCAACCGCTATCTCCACCTCGTCCAGCGCCTCAATCCCCGGATGGGATCGCGCACGACCCTTCGGGTCGGCGAAAGAGTGTTCATTCCGCTGCACGTCGAGGAGGAGCTCGGCCCGGCACAAAAGGACGCCGGCCGCTTGCGCGCCCGGCCTGCTGCGGAGCCGGCGGCGATCACGGAATACCGGATCAGGCCCGGAGATTACCTCTATCGCATCCTGCGGGAGCAGCTCGGCATTCGAGACGAACGCGATCTCGCCCTCTATTTCGCGCTGGTCAAGGATTTGAACCCCGAGCGCAGGAATTGGGATCGCCTGCTGGAAGGCGAGGTCATTCGTTTGCCGTCGCGGGAAGGAACGCCGCAAGGAGGAAGGACGATCGCGGCCGCCGGGGGCGTTGGCGGAACCGCGCGCCCGAGCGTGCCGTTCGAGTCCGAAAGCCTCGCCGCGCCAGCACCGCGTTCGCCCGTGGCACCGCCCCTCGAGCCGCGGCAGCTCCCTGCAAGGCGCCATCTCGAGCTTCTGGAGGAGGCGGTGCGAGCGGTCGGATGCGTGTTCGCTTCCGAGGGAGAAGAGGATCTGGCGTTGGCGGAGGGAACCGTCCGCCTCAACAGGGCGTCGTTCCCTGTGGCTTCCCACCCTAAGCTCGGGCAGAAAGTGATTCTGGACATCGGCGACAAGATTCCCCCGGCGTTACGGGAAAAGCTCGGTAGCCCCGCGATCGGCGTGCCCGTGGTCACGCTCCAGGAAAGGTCGACGATCGACGAGGCGGTGAGGCAGGTGCTCTCGCGCCTGGGATTCCAGCTGCTGCCGGCGGACCGGCCGGTCGTGCTCAACGACGGGGGAATCGCCTACGAGGCCTCGGGAGCGTGGATCGCGTTGGCGCCGCAGGAAAGCGATAGACCGCAGGAGATTTTCGTTCTAACGTTCGGCGGCTCGGCGGTTCCGGACGAGGTCGAAAACGGCCTCGCGCAGAAGGGATTACATCTGAGGCCGATCGGAGCCAGCCACGCTGCTGCCCGTTCGAGCGGTGCAGGAGAAAGCCCTCCGTCGGGGCCTGCCCCGGAGATCAAGGTCTGGCCCCGCGAAAAGCCGCTGGTCGTCGACGCGCTCTTGAACGCTTACGGCGTCCGCTTCGAAGCGGAACAGACTGTCTCGGCCGAGGTGTACGACGGGTTGAGCTTCGGCCTTCGAGCCGACCGCGTTTTCCAGTTGAACGGCCGGCGAACCGCCCTGCTGTTCGGCCGCGCGGAGCCGGAGCTGAAAAAGCTGCTCCAGGAAAAACAGGCGATACGCATCGTCGAGCTGGACCTGGGAACGCTGTCCGTGCGGGAACTGATCGCCCGGCTGTTGAGCGAGCTGGGGCAGAAGGTAGCATACAGGGAAAACCGTTTCCCGGCGTCGAACGACCGGAGGGGGCTCGCGGTCAACGCCTGGGGTTTTTTGCTTCCGGAGCGCGCCCTCTTTCTTACCGACCGCGAGATCCCGCCGAGCCTCCACCGCTTCTTCTTTGAAAAAGGGCTGCAGATCGTCTACTTTCAGTGAGGCTTCCGCGTACGCGCCCGTAGCTCAACTGGACAGAGCATCAGACTTCGGATCTGAGGGTTGGGGGTTCAAATCCCTCCGGGCGCGCCAGGAAAATCAAGCAGTCACGCGCCAAAGTCTGCTCTTCTTTCCCGGTTCGCTACATTTTGCTACCGCTTCAGCTCACGGCGGGATCCTGGACGCCCTGCGCCGCACCGCGCCGATCTGCACCCATGTCTTAAACCGGGGGGGCAAGGGCGTCCGCAGCTCGGTGGACGGGCTGGCCGGCCTCTCCCAAATCGGCAGGTATAACGGCAATACACTGACCAATGTATGAACGTAGGGCAGGCGGTGCAGATTGACCGGCCCAGGAAGTTACAGAAACATTTCAGCTCCGACGATCACCGACAAATCGGAATATACGGAACCGTGCCACAGTGCGCGCGAAGGCCGTTGAGGCATACCGTTTCTTGAACGACTGTGTGGGCGACTTGGTCGCTGGCGCGCTATGATGCTAGACCTGACCCCAATGAGGTACGTGTCTTAAGCCGGGGTGACAGGGGCGTCCGCAGCCCGGTGGACGGGCTGGCCGGCCTCTCCCAAATCGGCAGGTATGACGGCAATACACGGACCAGTGTATGAACGGCGTAGAGCCATGGAAATTTCCTTGACAAGCCCTTGAGCTTACAGGAAAATCTCCGCGGCCGACGATCACCGATGAACCGGAATATACGGAACAGTTGACTCAATAGTTAGATGGATATTAGGAGACTTACACGCCGAATTCGCTTGGGCGATTTAGTTTATGGTTTGGTTGGTGCACTTTTGATGGGAGTTAACTGCTACATTGTCCCCCGCCCCAGGATTTCTTTGGACACCTGATTGGGAGAAATGTTAAGGAGAAAAACCCAGGAGGTGTCCATGTCGAAAAGACAAGTGCAACGAGGTCGATTTTCTGCTCGCCGGAAGTTGGAAGCTGTGCTTCGGTTG
>DATLYW010000015.1 GCA_035574315.1 Candidatus Zixiibacteriota bacterium | reverse complement strand
GCCCGCATCCAGACCATGGCCCAGGCGTTCTGCTAGAAGCATTCTTTTTCAGTGACGGCGGGAGAAAGTCATGAAACCAATCAAGATAAGGACCACAGCTCCGCCAGAGGTGGAATCCGTCATTCAAACAATCACCCGGGCATGCTGATGGAAGGGCCGTCCGACAGGAATAGACCGCTCCAGGCTGTCCGCGAATTCCCCCTGCGCCAAGCGCTAAAGGAGCTGGGAAGTCGCTCCCCGCCAAGCCCGCCGGAGCCGAGATCCGAAAAGCACAGCCGCTCCCGGCCACGATTGTCAGGCGGCGGTCCTGTTTCGCTTGACGAGGCCCGAAATCGCGCCTCCGATGCCCATGACGATCGCCAGGAAGATCGCGCCGCCGAGCCACTGGGCGACCGTCACCCCGAAGAACACGACGTTGATCAGGCTGGTGACCCAAGCGCCGGCGGCAACGAAGCGCAAATGACGCCAGCGGTCTTGCGGCGCCAGGCAGCCGATGATGGCGAAGGCGACGACGCCCAGGAAAAAGTTGGAGACGGCCACGGCGCGTGCGAACCCCTGCGGATCGGCGGAGGGGCCGCCCGTGATCACGCCCACCGCGAAACCCCCCATTGCCGTGAGCGCCCATACGATGACGACGTCGCGAACGAGCGGGCCGACCCGAATCAGGGCCGCGCCCGTCGACGAATTCCCGCTTCGTTTATCGTACAGTTTCCCCGTCAGGTTTCTCGATTCCATGCAACCTCCCGATGCCTGGAGCTCCTGAAATCGCGTGTCCGGAATCTCGGCCGTCGCCGCTCTCCCTTGCCCGACGGCGGGAACGATCATATCACCAAATGGATGTTCGCGAAAAACAACTTGTCCGCTCGGAGGAAGCGGGCGGTGGACGATTCGTCCCGAAGACTACTTTAAAAGGCCATTTCTTCCGGAACTTCTCGTGTCCGCGGAGTCGGCGCGCGGCGGCTTACCCGGCGAAGAGCATCGCCTTGTGGATCGTCAGGCGAAGCTCCTGGCCTTCGCGGAAGTCGGCGGCGTTGGAGGTCTGGACCCGGAGCGTTTCGCCGTCGGCGCGCACGCGGTAGTCGATCAGGTTTCCGAGATAGCTTCGCATCTCGATCCGGCAGGCGATCGGACCCGAGCCGTCGAACGTGATGTCCTCGGGGCGAACCGCCAGCGTGCAGCGGCCCCGGTGGCCGCGGGGATCGAGGACCTCCAGGCGCGCGCCCCCGGCCAGCTCGACCACGGCGGTTTCGCCTTCGCGCGCGACCACCGAGCACGGGATGAAGTTCATGAGGCCGATGAAATCGGCGACGAACCGGTCGCTCGGGTGCCCGTAGATCTCCGGGGGCGTTCCGATCTGGACGATGCGGCCGGCGTTCATCACCGCGAGCCGGTCGGACATCGACAGCGCCTCGGCCTGATCGTGGGTGACGTAGAGGATCGGGATGCCGGAGCGGCGCTGCAGCTCCTTCAGCTCGAAGCGCATCTGCTCGCGCAGCTTGGCGTCGAGGTTGCTGAGCGGCTCGTCGAGCAGCAGCACTTCCGGCTCCTTGATGAGCGCGCGGGCGAGCGCAACCCGCTGCTGCTCGCCTCCGGAGAGCTGACTGGGGTAGCGCTCGGCGAGCTGCGAGAGCCCCACGGTGGCGAGGATCGAGCGGAGCTTTTCCTCGAGCGTCGCCTGCGGGACTTTCTTGAGCTTGAGCGGATAAGCGATGTTCTGCCGGACCGTCATGTGCGGCCAGACCGCGTAGTTCTGGAACACCATGCCGATCGGCCGCTCTTCGGTCGGGACGTTGAGTCCCGCCGCGGTCGAGTTGACGCAGGTCTCGCCGATGTAGATCTCCCCCGCGGTCGGCTCCTCCAGCCCCGCCACGCACCGCAGAACCGTGCTCTTGCCGCAGCCGCTCGGTCCCAGCAGGGAGAAAAACTCCTTGTCGCGCACCGAGAAGGTGACGCAGTCGGCGGCCACCACGTTGCCGTAGCGTTTGGTCAGTTTCTCGATTCGAATCTTGTCCATGGCTAGATGCCGGCGACTCCGCCGGTCAACCGGCGGATCGCCACGCTCCCGAAGATCAGCAATGCCATGACGATCGAGGCCAGCGCGGCCGCGATCTCGCGGTAACCGGCGTCCTGCAGGTTGTAAACCACCACGCCGATCGTCTCGGTCTCGTGCGTGTAGAGCAGGATCGAGACCGTGAGCTCCCTTAGCGCCGGAAGAAAGACCAGGACCCAGCCGGCGATCATCCCGGGACGCGCCAGGGGCACGATCACGTCGCGCATCCGGGCGAAAAGCCTCGCCCCCGAAACCCGGGCCGCTTCCTCCAGCGAGTTGTGGACCTGTTGCAGGGTGGAATGCGTGGTGCGCACGGCAAAGGGCAGATAGACGGCCAGGTAGGCGACCAGGATGATCCAGAGCGTGCCGTAGAGACTTGCCGGCGGTCTCGACCACGCGAGGATCATGGCGATGGCGATCACCGTATGCGGGACAGCGTAGGGGAGGGTGGCGAGGAAGTCGAGCGCGCGGCTGCCGGGAAGCTTCGCCTTGACGTGCAGGTAGGAGATCGTCACTCCCACGAACATGCTCGCGGTGGCGGCGCCGGCGGCGAGGAAGAAGCTGTTCGCGATCGCGCGCCGCGCGGTTTCGAACTGCGCAACGTAGGCGAAGTTGTGGAGCGTGAAGCTCGACGCCCGCAGCGGCGCGCCCCAGTACTGGAGCAGGGCGGTCAGGACCATCGAGACGATCGGCAGGATCGATATCAAAAGGACGAAGAGCGCGACGCAGACGAAGAGCGGGTAGCGCATCGAGCGAAGCCTGAGCTCCGAAGGATGAACCGACTTTCCGGAGATGACCGTGTAGCGCCCCTCGCCCTTCTGCAGCCCGAACTGCAGCGCGGTCGAGACCAGCGCCACGGCCACGAGCATGCCGGAAAGGGCGGTGGCGAGGCCGAAATCGGGGATCGCGAGCGCGTAGTAGATGCTCGTCGTCAGCACGAAGAACCGCGCGCGCATCCCGAGCAGCGCAGGAATCCCGAAGTTGGCGAGAGCCCCGATGAAGGCAAGCAATCCGCCGGCGAGAATCGCCGGGAGCACCAGGGGGAGGGTGATTTCCTTCATGATGCGGTACGTGCCGGCTCCCGACGCCCGCGCCGCCTCCTCGAGGCTCGCGTCCATGCGCTCGAGCGCGCCGGCCACCGTGATGAAGACCAGGATGAAATAATGGACGGTGAGGACGAAGACGATGCCCCCCGCGCTGTAGATGTTCCAGGGAGCGGCCTCCCATCCCGAGAGATGGAGAAAAAACCGTGCGAGGTAGCCCTGCGGCCCGAGCAACTGGATCCAGGAAATCGCCGCGAAGAACGAGGGAAGAGCGTAGGGAAGGACGAGCAGGCTGCGCAGCGACCGCTTGAACGGAACGTCGGTTCTCACGACGAGGAAAGCGAGGAGCGTCCCCAAAAGCATGCACAGAAGCGAGGTGGCGCAGGAGACCCATACGGAGTTGAAGAGCGCGCGATAGTAGCTCGGGTGGGAAAAAACCTTGCGGTAGCTCTTCAACGAAAAGACGCCGGCGTCGAGGAAGCTGCGGTAGAAGACCTGCCAGAGCGGGTAGACGACGACGAGCAGGACGAAGAGGCCGGCCGCCCCCATGAGCAGGTAGCGGCGGTCGAACCTCGAAAGAGCCATGCGGCGGTCACCGGAGCGACGCGAGCGAGACTACTGAAGCATGATCTTCTCGAATCTCTCGCGGATTGCGGAGGCGTTCTCGGCGGCCCACTCATAGGGAATCGGCAGAAACTTGATCTGGGCGGCCGAAGGCTGTCCCTTGGGCGGGGCGACGTCTCCCCGGACGGGGATGACCTCCTGCTTTACGAGAAACTCCTGCCCCTCCCTGGACAGCACGTAGTCGACGAACGCCTTGGCGCCTTCGGGGTTTTTCGTTCCTTTGAGGATGGCGATCGGGCTCGGCACCGAGATCGCTCCTTCCGCGGGCCACACGATCGCGAGCGGCGCCCCCTTCCGGATCAGTCCGGTGATGATGTAGTCGAGCGTCATGGCGATCGCGAACTCCTTCCCGGCGAGCGCGCTCGCGGCTTCGGAGTTGCCCCTGACGATCGCCACGCCCTTGGCCCGCGCCCGCTCGAACCACCCCCAGCCGTCCTTGTGGACGAAAGCCGCCACGGTGACGAAATTCGAGCCCGAGTAGAGCGGATTGCCCATGACCGCCCGCTTGCCGAAGTCGGGAAACTCCTTCCAGGATCTGGGCGCCTGCGCGAGCGGCAGAAGCTCCGTGTTGACCGCGATGATCATGTTGATCAGCCGTCCCGCGGTGAAGAAGCCCTTGGGGTCCTTGAGGTCGGCGGGAATCGCCTTCGACTCCGGCGATACGTACGCGAGCAGCTCGCCGCGGCGCCTGAGCTCGTAGTAAATGGGCGCGTCCGCGAGCCACAGGAGATCGGCCCGTATGCCTCCGACCTCGCGTTCCGCGGCGAGCTTGGCGCCGACCTCGGTGCTCCCGGCGCGGTAGATCTCGACCTTGATGTCCGGCCGCTTCTTCTCGAAGGCGCGGGCGAACTGCGTGGCGAGCTCCTGCGGGACCGAGGTGTAGAGCAGGACCCGGCTGGGCGCTTTCGGTTGAGCGCGGGCGTCCGGACCGAACGCGAGCGCCGCGCCGGCGATCAGGAGCAGGAAGGCGCGGCGGCAGGACCGAACCTTCCGCGAAGCGGCGGGATCGAAGGCCCTCTTTTTCATATGCCCTCCAGTTGCTCGAGCTGCTCGGAGAGAAAAGCGACGGAGCGGCGGACCATCCCCGCTTCATCGCGAGGCTGCCAGCCTTCGATGACCAGCGGACCGTCGTACCTGGCCTCGAGCCGGCGCAACACTGCGGGAAATGATATCTCTCCCTCGCCCATCTGGACGTGGGTCTTGCCCGCCCTGGTGTCGCTGATGTGGATGTGGGTGATGCGGCGAAGCGCGCCGATGAACTCGCCTACGTCCATCACCGTGTGAGCGTGCGATATGTCGAAGGTGATCCCGAAATTGTCCAGGCCGACGGCGTCGACGATCCGGTTGGCGGCTTCGGGATCGATCACGACTTCCTTGTCGCGCCGCTCCATCGTTTCCATCGCCACCTGGATGCCGACCTCCTTGCCCCGTCTGGCAAAGCGGCTGAGCGCTTCGACCTGCCGCTCCCAGATGCTTTCGGGAGGATCCTTGCTGCCGGTGAGATGGCCGGGGTGGACGGTGATGATCCGGGCTCCCATCCGCGCGGCCTCCTCGATCGCCTGCTCGACCTGTTTCACCGATTCCGCCCGAATCCCGGCGTTGGCGGAGGTGATATTGAGATCACCGATCGGGCCGTGGACCGACAGGCCGAGACCGCACCGCCGGAGCTTTTCCAGCAGGCTCCCGTCGTCGTCACGGTGAAGATGCTCCGTCCAGACCTCCAGCCAGGGGATTCCTTGAGCGCGCGCGAGATCGATCACGTCCGCCAGGTTCCGGGACTTGAAGAGCAAGCTGGAAATCGCGACCAGCAAAGGGCCTCCGCGGGCTCCCTAGAACCATAGTGGGATCGGGCCACCCCTGTCAACCGAAGAGGTCCGGGCCGGCGCGCGGCTTCTCCCGCGCCGACGGTTGCTTTTGCGGAATCGGCGATGCTAATCAGGCCCCGTGGTCCCGTGTAGTTTTCGGCGCGGCAAAGGCCGGTGCTCGATGTTGATCCTCGCCGCCTTCGCCTGGTCGTGCGCAAAGCCGCTTTCGGGCTCGAGCTTCGACCCGGGTCCGCCGGGAAACAAGCGTTTCTTCGTGGTGAGCCACG
This sequence comes from Candidatus Zixiibacteriota bacterium, assembly GCA_035574315.1. Classification (NCBI taxonomy): domain Bacteria; kingdom Pseudomonadati; phylum Candidatus Zixiibacteriota; species Candidatus Zixiibacteriota bacterium. The sequence goes on along the minus strand of DATLYW010000015.1, from coordinate 86,039 downwards.
GCTGGCATTCGGGAATCGTCATCAAGACGGCGGAAATTCGAGCGCGGGTCCTCCCGGAGATTGCGGACTTTCCGGGCGCCGATTACCTGGAGTTCGGTTGGGGAGACCGGGACTACTACCAGCACCCCGACCCCGGGCTCCGAGCGGCCCTGAAGGCGGCTTTCTGGTCTTCGGGCAGCGTTCTCTACGTCGGCGGCGTGACCGGAGACGTTGCGTCGTACTTCCGCGGCAGCGAGCTTTACGAGTTCTCCGTCTCGGAGGAGTCTTTCGACCGTCTCGTGAAGTTCATCGCCGAAACTTTTCTCAGGCCCGGGCAGGGCCGGGCGGCCGAGGCGCGGCCCGGAGGGTCGCCGCGGAGCCGTTTCTATCCGGCGAGGGGCAAGTTCAGCCTTCTGAGAACCTGCAACACCTGGGTCGCCGAGGCGTTGCATGCCGCGGGGCTGGCGGTAAGCCCCGCGTGCGTCGTTACGGCGGGCGGTCTTGCCCGCCAGCTCGGCAATGCCTCGGGGCGCAGGCTCCAATGAGCGCAGCGCTGCGTTTCCCGCTCACTGAGACAGCTTGCGCACGCGCTCGATCACTTCGCGGGGCTGGTTCATCGCCTCGAGCATCTGGCGCTGGACTTCCGCCCCGCTCAGAGTCGTGAGCTCGAGGCGCTTCTTCTTGGCTTCCTCGACGACCTCGGGCTCGCGGAACGCATTGAGATAGGCGTCGCGCAGCAACTGCACGCGCTCGGGCGGAATCCCGGGAGCCGCGACCAGGGGGCGGCCCAGGGTCGCGGAAACCAGCATCAAGCGGGCGACGTTTCGGCCGATCGCCGTCGTTCTTTTCTTTTCCATCAACTCGTTCAGCGTCGCGGCCTCGGGCAGCCGCGGATCCCTCTGCGCTCCCGTCTGCAACAGATGCCGGTCGAAGCCGTTCTTGTGCCAGGTGAAATAAGGCTCGCGCGCGAAGTGGGTCGTGATCCCGGTTCCGCGGCACTGAATCTCGCCCTTCTCGATCGCCAGGTCGATCTCGGCGCCTCCGGGATAGCCGCGCACGACGGTGAGGCGCGCGCCGAGGGTTTCGTCGAGCACGTTGGCCAGTATGGTGGTGAGGTCGGAGGTGCCGGTGGCGCCGCATTTCGGGAGATCCCTGGCGCCGATGACGTCCTCGATCGATTTCCATGGCGTGTCGGACTTCATGTAGAGGAGCAGATCGCGGCGGTCCACGCTGCCGACGTAGTTGATCTTGCTCATGTCGAACTGGACCTCGCTTCGCCCGAGGAGCTGGTCGAGGTAGATCCCGCTTCCCACCATGGCCAGCGTCAGCCCGTCCGGCTTGGCGACGTTGTAGACGTAGTTCATCGCCGTCAGCGAGCCCGCCCCGGGCATGTTCTGCACGAGCGCGGCGGGTGCTCCTGGAATGTGCTTGGGCATGTTCCGGGCAAGAATGCGGGCGTACTGGTCGTAAAGGCCGCCCGGGGTGAAGCCGACGACGATGCGAATGGTCTTGCCCTGGTAGAACGGCGCGCTCTGCGCGGCGGCAAAGCGAGCCGGCAGCGTGCTGGCGGCAAGAAGCAGCAGGCCGATTCGGTAAAGGGTGTTGGCGCTCATCGGGCCCTCCCGTTCGCGTGGCGACAGCTGCTTATACGGCGGGCGCCGTGGCTTGCGCAAGCGGCGCCGGGACCCGCCGGAGCGGCCTGGATGCGGAGTTGTTCGGCCGAGACTTTTCCGCGTCGGGCAGTGCAGCAGTGCAATGGTTCCAGGCTCAACGGTTCACTGTAAGAAACCGGAAGCCAGATACCGCGACCAGAAACTAACTGCCGATGTACAACTTTCTCCGAAAACGACAAATTTGAACAGCCGCTCTTGCGGCGGGCTTCCGCGGTCCGGTTCGATTTTTGTCTCCCTGCGAGCGGCGCTGCGGGGAAGCGGCAACAATCTCGACGCGCCCGATGATGAGTCGTGCCGGAGCGGCCTTGGCGCCGGGTCGCGAAGGCCAGCTCAGTCCGGATGGCACCTCCTTTGCTCTCGCCCACCAGCGGCATCGCTCGATTTTCCGTTCGACGGGGCTTTGCGGCCCGTAACCGTTCCAGGAGGGAGGTCCTATGGCGCTTTGGAAAGACTCGATGCAGAACGAGCAAGGCGAGGTCCCGGAGCAGGAGCCCGCGCGCGTGACTCCGATGGCCGTGGCGTCCCGCAGGGAAAGCCCGCTCAGGAGCCGGCAGGAATCGGTGTTCGGCCCTGGAGTGACCATCGAAGGGAAGATCGAGGGTGACGCCGACGTCCGCATCGCCGGCAGGTTCAAAGGCGACATCCATATCAAAGGCGACCTCAACATCGAAAAGGGCGCCCATCTCACCGCAAAGATCAACGCCGAGACGGTCACCATCGAGGGAGAACTGGAAGGGAACGTCGTCGCGAGCGGCCACGTGAAGCTGCTCGAGAGCGGTCAGGTGATCGGAGATCTCAAGGCAAAGACGTTGACGGTGGCCCCGGGCGCGAAGATGCGCGGCAACGTCGAGTTCGGATGGAATGAATCCGAAAGCGTGAAAGCCGCGCCGAGCATGCGATCTCACGAGACCGCGAAGAGCGCGTCCGTTGTATGAAGGCGAGGACGAGCCGCGCGCCCGCTCCGGGCGAATCGCGGATCTGTCCGCATTGCAAGGCGACGATCCTCAAGAGCGCGGTATCCTGCCCGATCTGCCAGCACGCTTTGCGGTTCGCCGCCCCCGGCGGGATCGCGCCGCAGCCGTATCACGTAACCTGCCCGCTTTCGGTCCAGGGGACGATCCGCCACCACGGCGAGCAGGAGGCGCTCGAGTACGCGATCCTGGTCGAGGTCCACGACGAGGCGGGAAGGCTGATTTCGCGGCAGTCGGTCGGCGTGGGAGCGCTCTCGAGAAGCGAGGAGCGAACGTTTTCGCTCAAGGTCGAGGTCTCGGTGCCGCTGGCGCCGGTCTGATCGAGAAAACTACCTCCGCGCGCCCTTGCCGGCCGCGGCCTTTCGCCGTTCGATGGCGGCTTCGGCTCTCGGGCTGATCGCGCGCCGGACGGCGACGTTGACGAGCGCCGGCCGTCCCGCGGCCAACGCCCGCTGCAACGCCGGGCCCAGATCCTCCGGGCGGTCCACGAACTCGCCATATCCTCCGAGGCTCTGCGCCAGCTCGTCGTAGCGGCTCTGCCTGAGCTCAGTGGCGACCGGCCGGCCGTAGAGGCCGAGCTGGATTTGCCGGTCGATACCCCAGGCGGCGTCGTTCCCGAGAACGGCGACGATGTCGAGGCGGTGGCGCACCGCAGTATCGAACTCCATTCCGTTGAAGCCGAAGGCCCCGTCGCCCGTCAGCATGAAAACCCGCGAGTCCGGGTAAGCGATCTTGGCGGCGAGCGCCGTGGGAAGCGAAGAGCCCAGCATCCCGAGGCTCGACACGTAAAGCCACCGCTTCGGCTTGAGCGCCGGGTGGTAGGAGCGGCCGAAATGGCAGAAGTCGCCGCCGTCGAAGACCAGGCAGTCGTCGGGACCCAGAAGCGACCGGACCGTCTTGTGGACGAAAAGCGCGTGCATGGGCTGCTCCGGGCGGGCCAGGTCTTCGGCCCATCTCGTCTGCGCCGCACGGGTCGCGCGCAGCTCCTCGATCCACGGAAGCTCCTTCCACGGTTCGCGTTCGGCCTCTTTCGTGAGCTGGGCCAGCACCGCGCTCACGTCGCCGCAAATCCCCACGTCCACGCCGCGGTTCCGTCCGATCTCGAGCGGCGAGGGATCGACCTGGATCAGGCGCGCGCCCGCGGCGACGCTGGGCGGCCGGCAAAAGCCGATCGTGAAATCCTGTTTCCGACCGAGCAACAAAACGGTGTCGGCCTCCCGCAGACGCCCGGCGGCGCGATTCAAACCGCGCTCGAAGAATCCGAACGCGTACGGGTGATCGTCGGGGATCAGCCCGCGCGCCTGCTCCTCGGTGAAGACCGGAAGGCGGGTGGTCTCGATGAATCGCTGAAGCGCCTCGCCGGAGAGCGTGTAACCGGCGGCGCTGCCCGCGATCACCATCGGTCTTTCGGCCCGGCGCAAAAGGGCGATCGCCCGGCGCACGGCCTCGGGATCGCCGTGCGGGCGGGCTGGGGGCCGGTACGCCTCCGGCGGCGTAAAGATCACCTCGTCCTCGTCGACCGTTTTTTCCTGAAGATCGATGGGGATCGTGAGATGGACGGGGCCGCGCCGGCCGGAGAAGGCGAGCCGCAGGGCGCGGGCGATGTACTCGGGGATCCGGCGCGCGTCGTCGACCATGAAAGCGCCTTTCGTGACCGGCGCGGCCATGGCGACCTGCTCGATTTCCTGCTGGGCTCCCCGCCCGAGATCGTGCCGGTCGGCGCACCCGGCGATCGACAGTACCGTGGACTCGTTGTGCATCGAGTTGGCGAGGCCGGGAATCGCGTTGGCGAAGCCCGGCGTGGTGTAGAGGCAGACGCCGGGTTGCTCGGTGATGCGGCTCCACGCGTCCGCCATGTGCACCGCGGCCTGCTCGTGGCGCGTATCGAAGATGCGAAAGTCCTGGTCCGCCATGACGTCGAGGATCGGCAGGATATGATCCCCGGCCAGGCCGAAGACGTTTCTCACGCCCTCGAGCTTCAACGCCTTGCAGACGAGATGAGCCCCCGTGACTCGAGCCATCGAACCTCCGGTTCGTTTGAAACCCGCGGAATCCGCCCGGTTACGCGCCGAAGAACTCCGTGAAGCGCTTGCGGATCTCCTCGTTGCGCCGCTCCAGCTCCTCCGGATCGACCAGGAGGAGCTTCAGCTCCGAGAGCTTCGGCTTGTCCGCGGGATAGACGACTTCGGGATGCGGCACGTACAGCCCCTCCCGGTCGGCGAGGAATTGCTGCACTTCCTTGCTGAAGATGAAATCGGTGAACAACCGCGCGGCCGCCGGCCGCGGCGAGAACGCGGTGATGGCCGACGGGGAGATCACCAGCGGAACGCCGTCCTGCGGGTAGACGATGCCGAGCGGGTTGCCCTTTTTCCTCTGCGAATACAGGAAATACTCCGCGCCGTTGGCTCCGACCAGACGCTCTCCCGCCGCGACGGTCTGAGCGGGGTCGTGCACCGATTGCGTCAGATGCGGTTTGTTCTGTGCGAGCCGCTTGAAATAGTCCCAGCCGTAGAGGTTGACCAGCGCCAGCATGTAAGTCGCGATCGCGCCGCTGTAGCCAGGATGGGCGGTCACGAGCTTTCCCTTCCACTTGGGGTCGAGCAGATCCTTCCAGGTCTTCGGCGCCTCGGCGGCGGGGAGGAGCTTGGAATTATAGGACGTAACGATCAGGAACGCGCGCCAGCCGAAGGCGATGCCGGCGGGATCGCGAAACGCTTCGGGAAAGCGCTCGGCGCCGGCGGGAGCGTAGCGGGCCAGCATCTCCTTTCTCTTGAGCAGCACGTAATGACCGGCGTCCGAGGAATTGAAGACGTCGGCATTCCTGATGCCGGTCGACGCTTCCTGCATGATCCGCTGGAAAATTCGCTCGGAGCCCGAGCGCTGCACCTCGACCTTGATTCCCGGATAGGCCTGCTCAAAAAGCTGCGCTACGCGGCTGGCCGTCATCGCGGCCGCGCCCGTGTACCAGACGACCTTCCCTTCCTTGCGCGCCTCGGCGAGCCGGCTCTCCTGCGCGAAGGCGGGGGCGCCCGCCACGAAGAGCGCAACGCAAAGAAGCACGTTCGACACAGTCGCCAGGGTCGAAAATGGCTTGCTACGTTTCATGGCGCCTCCCCCGGGCCGGTTCCTCGGAAAGGCTTCACCGCCTCCGGCCCGTTCGTCGACGAGCTTCCGTTTATTACACCGGGGGCCGCGCGTCAACGGTTGATTCCTCCGTCCTCAAGGGCCGGGAGCACAGCAACCTTTGCTCCTTGACATATCAAGAGCTAAGACAGTATGGGAGAAGGAACTCATTGAGGTTTGCGGGTTCCGGTCTGGCGAAGAAGCACTGACCGAAGATCGGACAGCGGTCGGAGATACGCGCCAGGCAGTCCATTGGGAGGTCGAGTCCAGCAGTCGATGCGCGGCGGGAACGCCGCCGCGCATCGACTATATGCCAACGAACTCAAATACAAATAGTTGGGGAGGGGCTTCATGAAGACGATCTCTTCCGTGACACTGTCGCGAATGAGCAGGGGGCTCGGAGTCCTCGCCCTGGTGCTCGCCATCGGGGCACCGGCCGGCGCCGCGGCTCCGTACTACGAGGGGAAAACCATCGAGGTCATCATCCCCTTTCCGGTCGCGGGCGGCACCGACGTCTGGATCCGGACCATCGCGCCCTATCTCGAAAAAAATATTCCCGGCAACCCCAAGTTCACTTTTCGCAACATCGGCGGCGGGCGCGGGATTCCAGGGATGATGGAGTTCGCGCTGAAGGCGAAAGCGGACGGCTACATGGCGGTGGTCAGCTCGGCGACCAATTATTTCCCGGTTCTCCTGGGGGACAAGGCGGCGAAATACGACTTTCGCCAGTGGAAGCCCGCTCTCGTCAACCCGGTCGGCGGCGTCATCTACGCGTCGCCGGCCACAGGGGTGAAACGAGTGGAAGACCTCGCAAAGGCGAAGAACCTGATCTACGGGGGCATCAGCGCCATCGGCCTCGACATGATCCCGCTCATCAGCTTCGAGCTGCTGGAGCTCGACGCAAAGGGAGTGCTCGGCTTCAAGGGACGGGGGGAGGCCCGGATCGCTTTCGAGCGCGGGGAGACCAACATCGACTATCAGACCACGCCCGCGTACAACGCCACCGTCGTGCCGCTGATCAAGGAAGGAAAAGCGATCCCGCTGATGAGCTTCGGCCAGCTCGACGATAACGGGAATATCGTCCGCGACCCGGCGGTCCCCGACCTGCCGACGGTGCCGGAGGTCTACGAGAAGCTCAAGGGCAAGAAACCTTCGGGGAGATTCTGGGAAACCTACAAGGTCTTCATGCCGTCCGCGTTCGCGGTCCAGAAGATCCTCTGGTTCAAAGGAGGCACGCCGGCGGAGGCGTTGCGGGCCTTCTACGAAGCGGCCGACCGGCTCGCCAGGGACAAGGAATTCCAGGCCAAGACGGAAAAGGTGCTCGGCGGCTATCCGCTGCTGCGCGGCGACCGGCTGGAAAAGACGATCCAGCAGGCTTTCCAGATCGACCCCGAGACGCAGCGCTTCGTCAGAGACTGGGCGAGCAAGAAGTACCGCGTCAAGTTCGACTGATCGGTCCCGGACTCGAGCGGAATCGAGCACATGTGGGAGGCCGCCCTCACCGCCCTCGAGAAGTTTTCCAACCCGGTTCATCTCGGTTTGCTCGCTGCCGGCGTCGTCTCGGGGACGGTCATCGGCATCCTTCCGGGGCTGGGCGGGATCGCCTGTGTGGCGATCCTGCTGCCCTTCATCTACACGATGGACGTTCATTCGGCGATGGTGCTCCTGGTGGGCTCGCTCGCCGTGGTCCATACCTCGGACACCATCACCTCGGTGCTCATCGGTACTCCCGGCTCGGCGGCCGCCGCGGCCACCGTTCTCGACGGCCACCCGCTGGCCAGGCAGGGGGAGGCGGCGCGGGCCCTGAGCGCCGCTTTCCTTTCGTCGCTGATTGGCGGGCTGATCGGTGCGGTCTTCCTGACGCTCTCGCTGCCGATCGCGCGCCCGCTGGTGCTGCTCTTCGGCTCGCCGGAGCTGTTGATGCTGTGCGTCCTCGGCCTCTCTTTCGCGGGATTCCTGACCGGAGCCGAACCGCTCAAAGGCGCGCTCGCCGCCTGCCTGGGCCTGCTGCTCGGAAGCGTGGGCGCCGCCCCGGCGGAAGCCGTCTATCGCTACACCTTCGATCAGCTCTATTTAATGGATGGAATTCCCCTGGTCGCCGTGGCGCTCGGAGTCTTCGGCGTCGCCGAGGTCATAGACCTTTTGACCAAGGGGGGACAGATCGCCGAGCGGATACCGCTGGGTCGCGGCTGGCTTCAAGGGGCAAGGGACGTCCTGGAGCATTGGGGGATCGTGGTGCGGGGGGCGTTGATCGGCGTGTGGGCCGGGATTCTGCCGGGGATCGGGGCGACCGCCGGGTCCTGGATGAGCTATGGCCACGTGGTCGCGATGGCGCGCGATCGGGAGCGCTTCGGCAAGGGGGACATCCGCGGCGTCATCGGTCCGGAAAGCGCGAACAACTCCGTCGAAGCGGGGGACTTCATTCCCACGCTGCTCTTCAGCGTTCCCGGGGGGGCCCCGGCGGCGATCATGCTCGGAGCGCTTTTTTTCTACGGCATCCAACCCGGGCCGCGTATGGTTCAGGAGCATCTCGACCTGATCTTCACCATCATCTGGAGCTTCGCCCTGGCCAACACGATGGGCGCCGGTCTTTGCCTCTTCCTCAGCCCCGCGCTGGCGCGCCTCACCTGGATCCCTTTCCGGCGCCTGGCGCCGGCGGTGGTGGTGACGATTTTCTTCGGCGCGTTTCAGAGCTCGGAGCACTTCGGCGACATCTTCGCCCTGCTGAGCCTCGGTTTTCTCGGCTGGCTCATGAAGCAGCTCGGCTGGCCGCGGGCTCCGTTCCTGGTGGGGTTCGTCCTGACCAAACCGACCGAGCAGTACCTCTGGCTTTCGATCAGTCGCTACGACATGGATTGGCTGTGGCGCCCGGGAGTGATCGCGCTCGGGGTGCTGCTGTTGCTTTCACTGGCATGGATCGCACGAAGCAAGGGCGGCGGAGAAGCGTCCGGCGAGGACAGCTCGGAAGGGGTGGTGGTTCTCGGAAAAGTCCCCTCCATCCTGTTCACCTCCTCTGTGCTGCTGCTGTTCGCCGCGGCGCTCTACGAGGCGCGCTCGTTCCCGGACCTCGGCGCGATCTTCCCCATCGCGGCCACGGCGCCGGCGGTTTTGATGGCGGCGGCGCAGCTCGTGCTGGAGTTCCGGGCGACGCGGCCGCCGGCGGAGCCCGAGATTCGCAGGCGTACCAGGCTCGCCGTCGTTTACTTTGCCACGCTTCTGCTGTTTTTCGGCGCGATCTGGCTTTTCGGCTTCGGCGTCGCCACCGCGCTCTTTACCTTTCTGTTTCTCCGGTTTGCGGCCGGGATGCAGTGGACCTACGGCCTCCTCTACACCGCCGCGGTGGTCGGGGTAGCCGAGCTCATGACGTGGCTGCTAAACCTCTACTGGCCGAAAGGCGTTCTCCTGGGTGGATGAAATCGGAAGGAAACGGTTCGGCGCGCCGCGCCTCGGCCGCGAAGCGGCGCCCTTTTCGGTCGATGCCCGCATGCCGATGGACTCCTTAGAAGCTTCAGCCGTGGACGTACTGGTCATCGGCGGCGGTAACGCCGGGTTGTGCGCGGCGATCACGGCACGGCGCGCCGGCGCGCGCGTGCTCCTGCTCGAAAGCGCGACGAAGCACCTGCGCGGCGGCAACAGCCGGCACACGCGCGATATCCGGTACATGCACCGCGGGGCGACCGAGTACGTCACCGGGAGCTATCCCGAGGCGGAGTTCTGGGAGGATCTCAGGCAGGTCACCGGCGGCGACACCAACGAGCGCCTGGCACTCCAGGTGATTCGGTCTTCCGAGGACCTCGCGTCGTGGATGCAGACTCAAGGGGTTCGCTGGCAAAAGCCGCTTCGCGGCACGCTCCATCTCGCGCGTACCAACCTCTTCATGCTCGGCGGCGGCAAGGCGATGGTCAACGCCTACTACGAGACCGCGCTCGCGCTCGGCGTGAAGGTGGCCTACCAGTGCGAGGTCCGCGAGCTGGACATCCGCGACGGCCGCTTCGTGGCGGCGCGCGGCGGCGCGGCGGAGGAGTTCCGGGCCAGAGCCCTGGTCGTCGCCGCCGGCGGCTTCGAGGCGAACATCTCCTGGCTCAAGGAGTACTGGGGCGAGGCGGCGGAAAACTTCGTGATTCGGGGCACGCCATACAACCAGGGACGGATGCTGAAAGAGCTCCTGCGCTGCGGCGCGAAGCCGACGGGGAATCCCCGCGGCTGCCACGCGGTGGCGCTGGACGCGCGCGCGCCCAAATTCGACGGCGGCATCGTCACGCGTCTCGACAGCGTGCCGTTCGGAATCGTCGTCAACAACAAGGTCGAGCGCTTCTACGACGAGGGTGAGGACTTCTGGCCGAAGCGTTACGCGATCTGGGGCGGGCTGATCGCGCGCCAGCCGGACCAGATCGCGTACTCGATTCTCGACGCCAAGGCGCTTCCGTGCTTCATGCCGTCGGTGTTTCCTCCGGTCGAGGCCGGCTCGATCCCTGAGCTCGCCGCCGCGCTCGCTCTCGATCCGGAGAAGCTCACCGCCGTGGTCGAACGGTACAATCGTGCGGTTCGGCCGGGCACGTTCAACCCGGCGGTCCTCGACGACTGCCGGACTGAAGGCCTCGAGCCGCCAAAAAGCCACTGGGCCCGGCCGATCGACACCCCTCCGTTTTACGGCTATCCGCTTCGGCCGGGAATAACGTTCACCTACCTGGGGGTCGCCGTGGACGAGCGGGCCCGGGTGATCTTCCAGGACGAGCGTCCCGCGCAAAACGTCTTTGCGGCCGGTGAGGTGATGGCGGGCAACATTCTCACCCAGGGGTATCTCGCCGGGTTCGGACTCACCATTGGCGCGGTCTTCGGCCGCATCGCCGGGCAGGAGGCGGCGCGCTGTGCCGCAAGCTGATCTCGTCAAGGAGGGCGCGCGGCAGATGACGATCTGCAACGCGTGCCGCTACTGCGAGGGATACTGCGCGGTCTTCCCCGCGATGGAGCTGCGCCGGACCTTCGGCAAGGCGGACCTCGTCTACCTCGCCAATCTCTGTTTCGACTGTCGCGACTGCTACTACGCCTGCCAGTACGCGCCGCCGCACGAGTTCGCGATCAACATCCCCAAGCTCATGGCGGAGCTGCGGCGCGAGACCTACCGCGAGTTTACCTGGCCCGGCGCTTTCGCGCCGCTCTTCAACCGCAACGCCCGGGCGGTCGCGGCGATAACGGCGTCGGCGCTGGCCCTGATCGCCGTCTTCGTCCTGGTCTTCACCGGACCGGCGGCGCTCTTTGCGACCCATCTCGGCGAAGGCGCGTTCTATCGCGTGGTGCCGTACGCTGCCATGACCGTGCCGCCGCTTCTGGTCTCGATCTACGGACTGGCGGTTCTCGTCGCCGGTGCTCTTCGCTTCTGGCGCGAAACGGCCGGCGCTCCGGGCGGCAGCGTCGGTCCCGCGGCCTTCCTGTGTGCCGCAAGGGACGCGCTCGGCCTCGTTTACCTGAGAGGCGGCGGAGCCGGATGCAACTATCCCGGCGCCGGCTTTTCGGCCTCGAGGCGCTGGCTCCATCATCTGGTGTTCTACGGCTTTCTCCTGGATTTCGCCTCGACCAGCGTGGCGGCCTTCTACGACCACTTCCTCGGCTGGCAGGCTCCCTACCCGTTCTGGAGCTGGCCCGTGGTCCTGGGAACAGCCGGCGGCGTGGGGCTCATGATCGGAACCGCGGGGCTCCTCTACCTCAAATGGAAAAGCGACCCGGAGCCGTCGGATCGGCCGATGGTCGACATGGACGTGGCGTTCCTGGTGCTGTTGTTTTTGACCAGCGTGACGGGAATGGCGCTGCTCGCGTTTCGTGAGACTCCGGCGATGGGTACGCTGCTCGCGATCCACCTGGGAGCGGTGGCCGGCTTCTTTCTGACCTTGCCCTACGGTAAATTCGCGCACGCCGTCTACCGCTACGCGGCGCTGATCCGTTACGCCGCCGAGGAGCGCGAGGCCCGCCGCGAGGCGAATTGAGCGGGCAAAGATCTGCGGCGGAAGCAAAGCGTCGATGGAGCCGCCTCGCGATTGCGAGGCGAGAAAGGGGGTAGCCATGAGATACGGAAGAGCCGCCCGGCTCGCGTGCCTGGCCGGGATCGTCCTTTGCGCACGGGTCTCCTCGGCCGCGGAGATGGTCCGCGTGGCCTATCCTTCGATGAACACCTCTGTTTTCTCCCTGCTGCTCGCGCAGAAGGAAGGCTATCTGAAGGAAGAAGGAATCGACCTTCAACTCCTCAGCATTCGCGGCGAGATCGCGATCAGGACGGCGCTGGCCGGGGAGATCGACTTCTTCACCAACGCCGGCAGCGGCCTGGCGGCGGCCGTGCGGTCGGTCCCGGTGAAGATCGTGACGGTGCTCCAGGACAAGCCGGGCTGGGATCTCATCGCGCTGCCCGAGATCAAATCGATCGCGCAGCTTCGCGGCAAGAACATCGGCATCATGTCGCCGGAAGGGTCGCTCGCCGTGGTGGCGCGGGAGATGCTCCGGAAGAACGGCATCGATCCCGCGAAGGACGTGAACCTCGTCGTCATGGGAGGAGACTCCGTGCGCTACCCGGCGCTTCAGGCCGGTTCGATCCAGGCGACCCTGTTCAACGCCAGCATGAGCCTCAGAGCCCAGAAGGAGGGCTTCAGCAAGCTCGCCTCCGCGGGCGATTACGCCAATCTCATCGAAGGCGGGCTCGTCACCACCGACGAGCGGATCCGCCAGCATCCGGATCGGATCCTGCGGTTCATCCGGGGAACGCTCAAAGGGGTGAGGCTTTTCGCGTCGCGGCGAGGGCCGGCGATCGAGACGATGATGGGCGCCCTGAGAATGACGGATCGAAGCCTTGCGGCGGCGATCTACGACACGCAGTCGAAGCTGCTCCTGCGTGAAGGCGTAACCGACGACGGCGTCCTCCAGGCGATGATCGACTCCATGAAAAAGACCACCCGCGTCCAACGCGAGATCAAGGTTGCGGACGTCTTCGACCTGAGCTTTGCGCGCAGGGCGAATCGGGACCTCGAGGCGCGCGGCTGGAAGCCGTAACCGCGGCGGTCGGGCCGCTCCGCGGCGGTTCAATAGTTCAAAAGTTCAAAGGTTCAAGGTAAAAAACCAGAAACGAAAGACGAAAGACATGGATTGCGTCAAGATCGGCATCGGAGTTTCAAGCATCGGGCGCTTTCTTCCGTTCGTCGGACAGGCGGCTGGGTTGTTCGAAAGACACGGGATCTCGGTCGAGATCGTCAACCAGCAGGACGAGGAAAAGGTCGTCGAGGACATCGCCGCGGGAAGGACGCCGGTGGGCACGCCGAACGCTCCGTCGCTCGTGTTCTCGCTGCTGGAAGGAAACGACCTCGTGATCGTCGGCGGTATTCTGAACCGTCCGGCTTTCTTTCTCGCTGCGGCCCCGACGGTCGCCGGCGTGGAGGAGCTTCGGGGCAGGAAGGTCGGCATCAACCAGCCGCGGCGCATGGCGGGGATGATGATGCTTGCGCTGCTGCGGAGGTGGGGCCTGGATGCCGGGAAGGATCTTCGACTGGTGGACCTCGGCCTCAACGACCGAAGCCTGGACGCGCTCCAGGGCGGGGAGATCGATGCCGCGCTGCTGCCGCCGGAAAAGGCGTTTGCGGCCGAGGAGGAGGGTTTTCGCGTGATAGCCGACAGCCTGGGGCTCGACTGCCACTGGGTTCCCCTCGCGACCACACGCCGATTTCTCGCGGCCAACCAGGACCTCGTCCGTAGGGTGGCGCTGGTCTATGCCGAGAGCGTCAAGCTGTTCAGGAAAGAGCGCGAGGCGGCGCTCGGCGAGATCGGCCGCAGGCTGCCGCCCCTGGCCGGCCGCCGAGCGGTTCTGGAGAAATGCTGCGAGCTGTTCGCCGAGCGCTTCGAGCCCGACCTCGCCGTTTCTTCGGGCTCGATCCGTTCGATCCTGCAGGAAGTGGCATTGCAAGACACGCGGGCGGCGGGGATTGCGCCGGAAACGTTGGTCGAGAGGGTGATCGAGCGGTGAGCGGGCTCAGACCGCGTCGGTATAGGGCGCGTGCTCTTCGCAGTCCGAGCAGACCTCTTCGTCAGCCTCGGTGAAGTTCTCGCAACCCTTGGGGCCGTGGCTGGGGTGCCTGCACGGACAGGGCGCAACGGTGCTCTCGTCGGCCGGCTTCTTTTCGGCGAGGTCGTCGCTCATGGCCCCATTGTAGAGGTTTTTTAGAATCATTCCAGTCCGAGGAAGAAAAAAGTCGTCCCTCGGACCCCCGCGCTCGAACGATGAAAGACCTTCGACCTCAGGCGGTCCCTCTCCGCTCCGAAGCGATCGGGCTTACCGAGGTCGTGCAGCGCGGCTGGGGCCGCCTGCCGGGCAGGGGCTACCCGCTTCGGGTCGCGCTTGCGACCCCGTACTGGAACGGCGCCACTTACCGTCGCGCCCTGGGAGCGATGATTTCCGGCGCCGTGGGCGGTGGCCGCAGCCTGGCGCGGCTCGCCTCGCTCGTGCGCGAGCGCTGGGGCGCTCAGGATGCGGTTCTGTGCGGCTCCGGAAGCCTCGCCCTCGAGCTGGCCCTGCGCGCCTGCGGTGTCGGCGAAGGCGACGAAGTGATCGTTCCCGCCTTTTGCTGTACCGCCGTGCTTCGGCCCATCCGGGCGGCCGGCGCCTGCCCGGTCCTCGCCGACGTCGGCGAGGAGCTGAATCTCACGGCGGGCACTGTGGAAGCGGCCCTCGGCCCGAGGACGAAAGCCGTCATCGTTCCCCACCTCTTCGGCAATCCGGCCGAGATCGGCGCGATCACGGAGTTGGCGCGGGCGCGCGGGCTGCGGGTGATCGACGATGCGGCGCAAGCCCTCGGGGCGACCGCGGACGGACGTCCTCTGGGCGGCTTCGGAGACGCGGGGATCCTGAGCTTCGGGAGCGAAAAGGTCTGCTTCGGCGCGGGGGGCGGGGTCGTCATCGCGAAACAGCGAGGTTTCGCCGCCGGGCCCGGGGAAAACCTGGCTCGAGCCTCGTGCCTCAGAGCCGCAGCGAGGTTTTTCTCGACGGCCGTCTGCCGGCACTGGCGTCGCTGGACCTTTCCTCTCGTGCGGGCGTCCTCGCGGGCGGACCAAGACGGGCCATCCGCGCCGCCGTCGCCGTACCGCCGGGAGGCCATGGCGGAGGTCGAGGCCGCGGTCGCGCTCACGCTCCTGGAGACGCTCGAGACGAACATCGCGGCGCGCCGCGAGCGGGCTCGCGCCTACGCCGAGTTGCTCGGGAAGCACGAGCGCGTGCAGCTGATTCCGCATCGCGGCGGTTCCGCGTGCCTGACCCAGGTGGTTCGCGTGGCGCCACGGGGCCGCGACCGCGATCCGGCGGCGCGGCTGGTGGAGGTCTTGAACCACGCTGGTTTCGAGGTGCAGGGGAGCTACGTGCCGATTCATCTGATCGACTCCCATGCGCACCGGGGCCGCGGCGGGCTTGCGCGCGCCGAGAAGGTCTGGGCCGATCTGATCGAGCTTCCGTGCGAGCCGGACGTCGGCCTGGAAGAGGTCGAGCGCATCGCCTCGATCATTCAGCGCTCGCTTCGCTGAGCCGTCCGCCGGCCACCTGCAGGCGGAACCTCCCTTGCCTGCTTTTACCTCCGGCTCCGGGGGATTGTAATCGAAGCGACCCTGCGCTATTTCTCGCTCGAAACGAGGTTGAGCATCATGAGCTCCAACGGACGTTTTCGTTCTCTTCACGGCCTGTTTCGAGCGCTCGCGGCGATCGTTGCAGGGATCGCCGTCACGCTGGCGCTGCCGGAGCCGCGCACGCACGCTGCTGCGAGCAGCTTCACGGTGCGGGTCGGCTATCCGCAGCTCAACGGCGGGCAGGCGCCGCTCTGGGTGTTGCCCGAGGCCAGGGTCGACCGGCAGTACGGGGTCGACCTCAAACCGGTCTACATCCCCGGCGGCGTGCGGCTTACGCAATCGCTCATTTCCGGATCGATCGACGCCGCGATGACCGGGGGCGCTGCGGTGAACGCCATGCTGAGCGGCGCCGACCTGACCTACATAGCGATCCCGGTGCCGACCTTCGCCTTTTCCCTCTACGCGAGGCCGGAAATCAAGGACGTGCCCGATCTGCGCGGCAAGGTGATGGCGGTGATCACCAAGGGCGCATCGTCGGATCACGCGTCGATCGCGCTGTTGCGCCAGTACAGGATGACGCAACAAGACCTCAAGGTTCTCTATTTCTCGCGCCAGGAAGACGCGCTCGCCGCGCTCAAGCAAGGGATCGTGTCCGCCGCGGTTCATTCCGCCCCCACGACCCTGATGGCGCGGCGGCTCGGGTTCAAGGAGCTGGTCAACATCGGCTCGCTCAAGATCCCGTACCCGTTCTCGGGTCTCGCCATCAAGCGGTCCGTGGTCCAGCAGGACCAGAACCTGGTGCGGGCGTTCGTCAAGGCCTACGTCGCGGGCATCAAGATCGCTGTCGAGCAGCCCGAGCTCGCGAAGCGCGCCATGGGAAGATATCTGGCGACCCGGGATCAGGAGGTGATCGAGGAGGCCTACCGCAGCTTCGCCCCGCTGTTCCCGCGGGTTCCCTACGCCACCGACGAGGTGATCCGGGCGGCTCTCTCCGTCACGGATCATCCGAAGGCCGCTTCGGCCAACCCAAGGGATTTTTACGACAATCGCTTTTTGAGCGAGCTCGAAAACAGCGGCTTCATCAAAGAGCTCTACGGAAGCCGTTAGGTGAGCTTCGAGCCCGCAAGGAGGACTGCATGGGACAGATCCTCGGGCTTGGCATCACGCACTATCCGGGTCTTTCGGTCCAGGGAAACATCACCCGGCGCATCAAGGTCTGCCTCTCCGACCCGGCGCTCCCCGAGCGGCTGCGCTCGGCGGCCAACTGGCCGGAGCCGATGCGCCGGCAGTGGGGATCGGACGAAGGGCAGGCGCATTCGGACGCGCACCGTCGGGATATGGTCGACGGCTTTCGCCGCGCGCGCCGCGCGCTCGACGAGTTCCGACCCGATTTCTGCTTGATCTGGGGGGACGATCAGTTCGAGAACTGGCGCGAGGACTGCGTTCCGCCGTTCGCCGTTCTCGCCTACGACAGCGTCGAGGTTCAGCCGTGGCTCCACGATACGCGCGGCGTGAACTCGTGGAACGAGCCGAAGGATAAAACTTTCACCATCCGGGGCCACCGGGCCGGGGCGAAGAGCCTGGCCACGGCGCTGATCAACGAAGGCTTCGATGTCGCCTACGCTTACAGGCCGCTCCACGCTCCGTTGGGCCACGCCTTCGTCAACTCGGTCCTCTACCTCGACTGGGACCGGGCCGGGTTCCCTTACCCGGTCGTACCTTTCACGGTCAACAGCTACGGGCGGCACCTCACCGGCACGCAGGGCGTTCCCCCGACGCCGTCGAAGGGACGAAGCCTGGCCGAGGGAGAGGAAGACCCGCCGGGGCCGCAGCCGTGGCGCTGCTTTCAGCTCGGCGGCGCGGTCGCCCGCGCGCTCGCGCAGAGCCCGTGGAGGGTCGCGCTGATCGCCTCTTCGAGCTGGTCGCACTCGTTTCTTACGGCGAAGCACGCCCGCATGTATCCGGACGTGGAATCGGACCGCAGGTTCTTCGAAGCCTTCAGCCGCGGCGATTGGGAGATCTGGCGCACGGCCACGATCGAGGAGGCCGAAGACCGCGGACACCACGAGCTGTTGAACTGGTTCTGCCTGGCGGGAGCGATGGCCGAGCTGGGGCGCAAGCCCGACGAAGCGGTTTTCCTGGAGTCGTGGATCTCGAACTCCGACAAGGTCTTCGCGGTCTTTCGCCCCTGAGGCGGCGGAAAGCCGGAGCTCAGATCCCGTTCAGGATCTCCATCAGCCTCGCGGCGTCGGGAAGCCGCGTTACCGACCGCGCCGCCTCGATCAAGGCGGTTTGCTGTCTCTCTTCGAGCACTCCTTCGCAGCAGGAGCGCACCTTCTCCTCCAGCTCGGCGTCCGAGAGGGGATTGTCGGGCCCGCCGCGGTAGCGCTCGTCGGCCCGACCCTCGAGGGTCCGCCCGTCCCGCAGGCGGATGACGATCCGCGAGCGCATCTTGTCGAAGCCGAGGGCCTCGATCGCCGGATCGAACTCGGTCGAGATCCGCCGCTGCATCGCCTGCATCGGAGGGCTGCCCACGAACGCGTCGGAGAATTCCCGCTTGCCCGCCCGGCGCGCCAGGGCGATCATGGCGAGCGCCGCGGGGAGCGAGAACTTGGCCTGGAGATGATCGGCCGCCACCGGGTAGCGGATCGGCTTGAGGATGTTCGTGCCGGCGTAGACTTTCACGCTCTCGATCTCTTCGGGCTTCACGTCGTGCTCGGTCACCAGCCTGAGCATCAGGTCGATGGTCGGGTGCGTCAGCACGCCGCACGGATAGGGCTTGATCGAGACCCCGAGATCGACGATCGACCAGGTTCGGCCGAAGCCCTGGGAAATCTTTTCGGCGCTCACGCCCCCGCCGTGGACGGCGAAAAAGCCCCACGGCCCGTCGAGCGCGTCGGGGTCGGCGGTGAAGCCGCGCGCGGCGAGCAACGCCGCCGTGACGCCGTTTTCCGCGGCGCGTCCGACGTGCAGCGGCTTGGTCATGGTGCCGAAATTGCAGCGGATGCCGGCCGCCAGGCTCGCCGCGATGCCGAAGCCCCTGCGGAGCTGCTCCCCCGAAAGACCGAGAATCTTTGCCGCGGCGGCGTAGGCGCCAAAGGTCCCGACGGTCCCGCTCGAGTGCATCCCGCGGGCGTAGTGCTGCGGCAGCATCCATTCGGAGATCTTGCACTCCACCTCGAAGCCGACCAGAAACCCGAGCACGAAAGTCTCGCCGTCGACGCGTCCGGCTCTCTGGGCCGCCGCGAGCGCGGCCGAAAGCGGCGGGATCGTCGGATGCGTGAGCAGCCCGTAGACGTGCGCCGGGTCGCGGCTCACCTGACTGTCGTCCCAGTCGTGCGCGTGGCCCGCCGTGCCGAGAACGCGCGCGGCGGCGGCCGCGGGGACCCTCACCGCGCCGCGCTGAAGCAACAGCGCCTCCGGCCGGCCCCCGGTATGCTCCGCCTCGTCCGCGAGGATCTGCACGGAGCGCTCCTCCGATCCGGCGACGAAGAGCGCCAGGCCGTCGAGCAAGCAGCGCGTGCCGATGCGAATCGCCTCGGACGGGACATCGCGCAGCCGGGCCGCGGCGACGAAGGCCGCCGCGGCGGCCGTGGTTTTCATTTCGGGAGGAACCTTGGCGAATGCGTTCGTGTCCGCAGTCATCGTCCAACCTCGCGCTGATGATCGTTGACGGGCCGCAGGGGCCGTCCTCAGAGCCATAGCGCAAAAACGCGCGCCGGGCCAGAGCGGGAGAAAGCGCCTTCATGCCGGGCGCCGGCGGGTTTGCGGCCCGGGCCGCGGCTTTTCGGACTTGACTGGATGGAAATCCCGAAACATTCTAATGGCACGATGCCGATCGGGCCGAAAAAGCGCGCGCGAAAAATCGTCGTCCGCAAATCACCGATCCACGGGCGCGGCGTGTTCGCGCGGGTTCGAATCCCCAAGGGAGCCCGGATCATCGAGTACACGGGCGAGCGAATCTCGCAGCAAGAGGCGGACGAGCGCTACAGCGAGGCTCACGCCCGGTCGCCCCACACCATGCTCTTCGAGGTCAACGACCGGATCGTGATCGACGCGACCCGGCGGGGCAGCGCAGCGCGCTGGATCAACCATTCCTGCGCTCCGAACTGCGAGGTCGTGGAGGAGGACGAGCGGATTTTCATCGAGGCGCGCCGCGAGATCCGGCCGGGAGAAGAGCTGACCTACGACTACAACCTGCAGCTCGGCGAGCCGCACACCAGAGCGGCCAAGCGGGCCCACGCCTGCTTCTGCGGCGCGCGCCGCTGCCGCGGCACGATGCTGGGCGAGCGGGCCTGAGCGGCCCGGCGCGGGAGCGGAAGAGCGTTTCGCGAAGGCGCTCAGCGCGCGACCGTCAGTCGCGCGATCTTCCGGGCGTCGTCGAGCTTTTCGAGGTCGAGGAGCGTTTCCTCGACCTTCTCCACGCGAGAGCGCGGCAGGGCGCGCGACGCGAGAAGGCGGAATTTCCTCAGGACCTCGTCCCTCGTCATGGGACGCTTCTCGCTGCCCCAGGCGTGAAGGACCCTCTCGCTGAAGGTTTTCCCGTCCGCAAGCCGCACCTCGAGCTGCACGCCATGGCGGCCCTCGTCCCCCAGGGCGTCGAATTGCGGATCCTCGATCACCTCGACCTTGCGCGCCGTCGCCAGAACGTCGGGGCGCCGGATCGATCCTTCCGTGACCTGATCGACGAAAAAATCACGATCGTGGAGCAGCACGGCGACGCAAAAAGGGAGGTTCATCTGCGCCGTGATCATGCTCCTCGGCTCGTAGCTCCAGCCCACGTGGAGCCTGGTGGCACGCGTCGCCCGGATTCGAATGCTCTCGACGTCTTGCGGGCGAACCTCCGGATGGTCGCGCAGGATCTTCTTCAGCGCGTCGATCGAAGTATGGTTGCTGCCGCAGCAGGGGTAAGGCTTGAAGCCGACGTTGAGCGTCTCGAAACGTTTCCCGAGGCCCTGAGTGAGGTGGTGGAGCTTCGGCTGATCGACGAAGGTCGAGCAGAAGCCGCCGTACGGCGCTTCGAGAATATCCTCGATTCCCGTAAAGCCCTGCGCGGCCAGCAGCGCGCCGTAGACTCCGGCCTGAGCGGCGCGGCCAGCGTGCATGCGCTTGACCATCGAGGCATGCTGAGCGGCCATCAGGCCGGCAGCCTGCGTGCCCGCGATGCCCAGGGCGTGAACGGTCTCGGCGGGGCCGAGGCGCAAGAGCTTCGCCGCCGCAGCCGCCGCGGCGAAGGTGCCGGAAGTCGCGCTCGGGTGAAATCCCCGCCGCAGCTGCGCCGCTCCGCCGGTCATCGCGACGCGGCAGCCGACTTCGTAGCCGGCGACAACCGCGGCGAGAAACCGCCGGCCGTCGACGCCGCCCGCGCGCCGCACCAGCGCGTCCGCGGCGGGAACGGCGACCGATCCGGGGTGGATGACGCCGACGCGATGCAGGTCGTCCAGCTCGAAGCTGTGGACGAGCGTCCCGTTGGCGAGGGGGGCGCTCGTGGCGGGGACCTCGGCGCCGTTGCCCCAGATGAGGGCTCCCTTGCCCCGGCCGAGCTGCCGGGCGAAGGACGTGATGAGCTTTCCCCAGGGAAGCGTGGAGCCGAACAGAGCGCAGCCGAGGGAATCCAGGAGACAAAGCTTGATATGAGAGAGGACTTCCGGCGGGATGTCCTTGTAGGACAGGCGCGCGACGTAGTCCGCCAGCGCCCGCGTCGGAGAGCCCTGCGCCGCGTCTGCGGCCTGCGCTTTCGCCATGGAACCCTCCTTCGGCTTCGGGCCTTCGCGCCGGGCCCGCGGGAGGCATCTCCTTCGGTCCGGACGGCGCTGCCGTTTTTTCATACGCCTGCACGCCGTTGTCAAGCTCCGCCAGCCGAGTTTCGCCGGGAAAGATCGACTTGCCGGAGCGATGTGATACACCACGGTCTCGTCCAGGAGGTTCGAAATAAAAACCGAAAGCCGTACACCCGTCGCCGATCGGGCGATTGCATCCCGAAGATCGGAGGCTCCGGCGGGCGTCCTTGACAGTCCTTCCCGGGATGCATAAGGTGCGGGTCGCAAAGCCGGGCCGGAGCCGCCGGCCGCTTCGGGCGGGGGCTCAAAGCCTTTCGTAAACGGCCTCGCACGGGAGTGGGCTAAGTTCGTCTCCGCGGGAGGTTGGCCATGAAAAGCTCCGACAGAGTACCGCCGCGCTCGCTCATTGATCTCACGCTTG
This sequence comes from Candidatus Zixiibacteriota bacterium, assembly GCA_035574315.1. Classification (NCBI taxonomy): domain Bacteria; kingdom Pseudomonadati; phylum Candidatus Zixiibacteriota; species Candidatus Zixiibacteriota bacterium. The sequence continues at coordinate 64,507 of DATLYW010000015.1, read as the reverse complement.
CGGGCCTGCTCGTTCTCTTCCAGGCCGGGAACGCCTTTGCCCAGGCCGATTTCTATCGGGGAAAAACGATCAAGATCATTCGCGGCGGGGGGCCCGGCGGCTCGGGAGAGTTCCAGACCAGAGCCCTGATGCGGGTGCTGGAAAAACACATTCCCGGGAAACCCAACCTGCTGCTCGAGTTCGTGCCGGGCGCCGCCGGCAGGAAAGCGGCGAACCTCATCTACAGCTCGACGCGGCCCGATGGGCTGACGATAGGTTCCATCGGTGCGGGGCTGGTGGTCGGGCCCATCCTGGGGCTGCCGGGAAGCAACTACGACCTCGACAAGTTCATCTATCTCGGGTCGACCGACACGGGCGACCCGTACATTTTCTACACCAAAGGCGAGCTGGGGCTGGACACCCTGGAGAAGCTCCGAGCCAGAAGCGGGCTTCGGTTCGGCGCGCACGCCGTCGGCCATCCGGTGTACGTGACCGCGCGCATGGCGGCCTATCTCATCGGCCTGAAGTCGCCCACGTTCGTGACCGGCTTCACCGGGCCGGAAATCTACATCGCTCTGGGACGCGACGAGCTGGACGCGCACGTAACCGGCGCGGCCCGATTCGTGATCGAACAGCCCGAATGGATCAAGAAAAAGCTCGTCCATTTCCACGCGACGCTGACGGTGCCGAAGGGCCGCCACAACCCGACCTTCGCCCACGTGCCAGAGTTCGAAACCTTCGCCAGGTCCGACGTGGAGCGAAAGCTGCTCGACATGTTCCGGGCCTTTCAATATCCGCGCTGGCCTTACATCTTTCCCCCGGGAACGCCGGCCGAGCCCGTGCGGATCATCCGGGAAGCGATGCGGAAAGCTTTTGCCGATCCCGAGTTTCCGGCCGAGTTCAAGAAGCTGATGGGCGACAGCCCCGTTCCCGTCGACGGCGAAGGCGTGGAGCGCGCGATCAAGGAGCTGCCCCGGGCCCCGGAGGTCGTCCAGCTCTACAAGAAGCTCGCCGGGCCGGATCCTCTGCCCGGCCGTTGACGGGCTCGCGAGCGGAACCGTCGTGAGGCTCGAAATGAAGAACGAGGCGCGGAGCGCGGCGCGCCGGAGTGAACCGAAGGATAATCGCAGTTTCTGGTTTGCGTTCCCGGTTTCCGGGTTTTTGCGGGCGACCGTTCAACCTGTGAACGATTGAAGCGCGGCGGCACGTCGTTACGAGCTCGCTGATAAGTCGGTAGGGCGCGGCACCGCTCAGCGCCGCGGCCGCTCGATGAGTCTTCTTGCAAGGAGGAGAAATATGAGAGCCAGGGCCTTCGGCACGCTGAAAATCGCGGCCGCCTTGATCCTCGCTTGTGGCGGGGCGGCTTTCGCACAGGAAAGCTTTTTCAAGGGGAAGACGATACGCATCATCGTCGGCTTCTCCGCAGGCGGCGGCTACGACACCTATGCCCGCGTCATCGCCCGCCATCTCCCGAAGTACATCCCCGGCAATCCGACGGTCGCCGTGGAGAACATGGCGGGCGCCGGCAGCATGATCTCGGCCAACCACATCTACAAGGCCGCCAAGCCGGACGGTCTCACGATCGGCCACTTCATCGGCGGACTTTTCCTCCAGCAGCTTCTCGGGAAACCCGGAATCGAGTTCGATGCGCGGCGCTTCGAGTACCTCGGCGTTCCGGCTCAGGACGAGTTCATGCTCGGGGTGTCCAGGGCGAGCGGAATCACCAGCGCGGACCAGCTGATGGCCTCCAAGAGCCCGCTCAAGCTGGGCGGGGTGGCCACGGGCTCGGGCACCGACGACCTCCCCAACGTGCTCAAGGCGACCATCGGCCTTCCGGTTCAGCTTGTCTCGGGATACAAAGGGACCGCGGATATCCGGCTCGCCTTCAACAGCGGCGAGGTTCAGGGCTTGAGCAACTCCTGGCAGTCGTTCAGGGCGACCTGGCGCAAGGAGCTCGATGCGGGCGATCTCGTCATCGTGCTGCAGGAGACGCTGACGCCCCACGCGGAACTTGCTCACGTGCCGCTCGCGCTCAACTTCGCCAAGACCGAGGAAGCGAAGAAGCTGATCCGCACCGTGATTCAGGTGCACGGCCCGACCGTCCGTCCCTTCGTGCTCCCTCCGGGAACGCCGAAGGAGCGCGTTCAGCTCCTGCGCAAGGCGTTCATCGAGGCCCTGAAGGATCCCGAGCTCCTGGCCGAGGCGAAGAAGGCCCGCCTCGAGATCAATCCGCTCGACGGGGCGGAGCTGGAGCGGGGCGTCAAGGAGATTCTCAACCTGGACGCGGCACTGGCGGCGAAGCTCAAGGAGGTCCTGAGATAACCGACCCGACGGGACGCTTCGTCGCCTTCGCGCAGGCGCCTCAGAGTCCGTAGAGCGCCCGCGCGTTGTCGCTCAGAATCTTTCGCTTGATCCGCGGCGCCAGGTCGGCTCTTTCCCTGAATATTTTGATCGCGTCGACGTCGCTCGAGATGTCGGTGTGCCCGTAGTCGGTTCCGATGACCAGGCAGTCCTCGCCGGCTTGTTGAACGATGTAAGGCAGGTCATCCGAGTTCTCGCAGGTAACGAACAGCCGATAGTCGCGAGCGAAGTTCTCGGGCCACTCGCGGCCCAGGGTTTTGAAGCGTTTCCTCGCCTCCACGATCACCCATGGAAGCCACTGCGCGCTGGCTTCTATGAACCCCCATCTCAGCCTGGGAAACACCTGCGGGATCTCGCTGAGCACGACGTCGGTGAACGCGGCTACGGTGGGGATTCGGAATCGGTGGAACGTGGAAGCGATCGGCACGGGGTGGCGGTACAAATCGCAAAGCCATGGATTGCCATTGGCGATGTGAACCGCGATCGCCATGTCCAGCTTTTGCGCCTCGTCGTAGATGGGGTAGAAATAGGGGTCGACGAGCAGGCGGTGCCCTTCGACCGGGCGCATCAGCACGGCACACGCGCCGTTTTCCCTCGACCAACGGATCTGGTCCAGGGCATCCGTCATGCTCAGCGTCGGCGCCATGCAGGACCAGCGCAGACGCCCCTTTCCCTGCTTCCAGATCTCCGCAAGCCAGCGATTCCAGCTCTTGCACAGGGCGACCTCGACCGCCGCGCGGTCCGTGGCCGATTCGATGAACATGGTGTTGTGCAGGACCTCGATGTCGACGCCGGTTCGATCCATGTGCTCCAGCCGCAGGTCGACGTTGCCCAGCTCGCGGGACTCCAGGCGGTCGGCGAACTTCCGCCCGACCTGCCGGGAGCGCCGTTGCAGCTCATCGTCGGAGAACGCGGGAAAGCGAAATCCTCTCACCTTACCGTCGATCACCCAAAATTGAAGCTTGACCCCCGCCTGCTCACGGGTTTCGAGGGGAATCGGGCGAAACTGGCTCTCCGACGGGTCCATGAAGTCCCAGGTGTGAGCGGACTCCACGACATGGGCGTCGGCGTCGATCACGAGATCCTCGGCAGGTACATCCGGAGACATTTCGGTCGACCTCCTTCTGGATATGTAAGCATCCTGTCACAGGCCGTGGCCTTCCGAACCCGGTCTTCGCGGCGGCTCGTTCGATCGTTGTTCGCGAGTCCTTGAATTCCTTAATATACGCGTTCGCGCGATGTCAATGTCCGTTCCGTGGTGCGATCCGGAGGCGAGTCGGCGGGAATTGGAGGAGAGCGCGATGGCGTCCGACAGCTGGCGCGACATGGCTGGGATCATCAAGCCTGCCACGGCTCCGGCTTCGCTCGTGGAGATGATCCGGATGTTGCCGGACGGGATCGGAGTGATCCCTCTTTTCAACAACATGCGCCACGACAGGACCGAGGAGTCCGGGCCGCGGCCGAGCCGTTTTTTACCTGCTGGACGGCCCTTGCCCCGCGCGCATCGCGAGGTCTTGCGGGCCGGCGGCGGTTTTTGATAGCTTCGGCTGCCTCGAGCGCTCGTCCGGCGAGCGACGGGGACCGAAGCGCTATCGCAGCGACGGAGGTCCGGATCTCGGCCTTGAACGGGTTCGAAGAGTCACTTCCGGCGTATCAGACGAGCTTTCGCAAGTTGCAAATCTCTCGTCCGAGGAGGAGAAGATGCAATCGAAGCGCTTGTTGGCTCGAGGGCTGGTCCTGCTTTTCCTGGCGATCCCCACCGGGGGTGCGGGGGCGGCCGATGCCCCGCCGTACTACGAAGGAAAGACGCTTCGTATTATCGTCTCTTCGGGGGCCGGCGGCGGGACCGACGCCGCGGCCCGCCTCGTGTCGCGGTTCATCTCCAGGTACATTCCGGGCAACCCCAAGGTCATCGTGCAGAACATGCCCGGCGGGGGCGGAACGATCGCCAACAACTACTTCGCGAGCGAAGCGAAGCCCGACGGCCTGACGATCATGCAGGATTCCTCTTCCGGGATCGCCAATTTCGTCCGGGGAGGGCCGACCATCAAATACGATCCGCGCCGCTTCAGAGTCATCGGCGGCATCGCGCGGCCCGGAAGCCTGCTGATGATTCGCAAGGAAGCGCGGGCGCGGATCTCGGATCCCGCGGCCAAGCCGGCGGTGGTCGGCGACACCGACGGCATCCGTTCCTGGGTGGCGATGACGGTCTGGGGCGCCGAGTACCTCGGGTGGAACCTCCGGTGGGTCTACGGCTATCCCGGAAGCCGGGAGCTGCAGCTGGCGATGCGCCAGGGGGAGATCGATCTCTGGGCGACGCAGAACGCCAAGCTCGTCAAGGATCTCCAGCGCGAGGGGATCGTCGACGTTCTGGTTGCCGAGGAAAACAAACGCCGCGAGGATTTTCCCGCCGTACCGACGTTCGTCGAGGTCCTCGGCGCGAAGAAGCCCGGCGGGCTGGCCTGGCAGGCCTACATGGCGTGGGCCGGCGCTCCGGAGCTGGACAAGTTTCTGGTGGCACCGGACGGGACCCCCGACCATCTGGTCGCCTTGCTGCGCGATGCCTTCAACAAGCTCATGAAGGATCCGGAAGTCGACAGGGAAGGAGACAAGTTCTTCGGCGACGGCTGGAAACCTCACTCCGCCGAAAAGATCGAGAGCGTCATCCGCGAGCACATCGCCATTCCCAAGGAAGCAAAGGAGTTCATCACCAAGATGCGGCAGAAGTACGGGCTTCCCGTCGGCGGGAAGAAATCGTAGTTCGCCTCGGGTCAGGCGTGCCGGGGTCGGGTGGGATCTCGGACGATTTCGCAGGTCGATCATGCTGGAAGCGGCCGTCGAAGGTTTAACCGGCGTCCTTCAGCCGCGGGCCCTCGGCTTCATGTGTCTCGGCGTGCTGATCGGCAGCCTCGTCGGTTTCCTTCCCGGAATCGGCGGGCCGAGCACGCTGGCGATCATGCTGCCCTTCGTGATGACCATGCAGGACCCCATGCAGGTCATCGCGCTTCTCGTCGGCATGGACGCGGTGGGGAACACAGCCAGCGCTTTCACCGCGATCCTCATCTCGGTGCCGGGAAGCTCGGGGTCGCAGGCGACCGTCCTGGACGGCCACCCGATGGCGAGGAACGGCGAGGCCGCTCGGGCCCTCAGCGCCTCCTTCGTGGCTTCGCTGCTGGGCGGGCTTTTCGGCGCTCTGGTTTTGCTCGCGTCGCTGCCCGTGCTGCGGCCGCTGGTCCTGAGCTTCAGCTCGCCGGAGTTCTTCGTTCTCACTCTCTGGGGCGTGAGCATGGTGGGGATCCTGAGCGGCAGCGCTCCGGTGAAAGGCCTGCTCGCGGGCATCCTCGGAGTGTTCATTTCGACTATCGGCCTCGACGCCAAGTCGGGGATCGAACGGTTCGCGTTCGATACCCCGTACCTCTGGGAGGGGATCCATCTCGTGCTGGTCGCTCTCGGGCTGTTCGGCATTCCCGAGGTGATCGATCTGGCCGGCCGCAAGGGAACAATTGCCAGGTCGGAGGAGTTCGGCCGCGGATACGTTCAGGGGATCATCGACGTGTTCCGGCACTGGTGGCTGCTGCTCCGCACGTCGTTCATCGGTGCCTGGGTCGGCTTTCTTCCCGGCCTCGGCAGCTCGGTCGCGGACTGGTTCGCCTACGCGCACGCGGTACAGACTGAAAAGGAGCGCTCGAGCTTCGGCAAGGGCGACGTCCGCGGCGTGATCGCTTCCGAGGGTGCGAACAACGCCAAGGAAGGAGGAGACTACATACCGACGCTGGCCTTCGGGATCCCGGGCGGGACGTCCACCGCCCTCGTGCTCACGGCCTTTGTCGCGGTGGGGATCAAGCCCGGACCCGACATGCTCACCACCCAGCTCAGCCTGACCTTCGCCGTGATCTGGACCCTGGTGATCGCGAACATCATCGCCACGGCGGTCTGCATGCTGTTTGCGAGGCCGATCGCCCGGATCTGTTTTTTCCCGTTCCACATCGTCGTGCCGCCGATCGTCGCCTTCATCTTCATCGGCGCTTTCGCCGCCGGCTTCCACAGCTACGATCTCGCGGTGCTGATGATCTTCTCGCTGCTCGGCTTCTTCATGAGGCGGCACGGCTGGCCTCGGGCGCCGTTACTGCTGGGCGTCGTTCTCGGAAAGAAGATGGAACTCTATCTCTGGCTGTCCTATACCCGCTACGGACTGGAATGGCTGACGCGCCCGACCGTCCTCATATTGATGGTTCTGCTTCTCGTTTCCGTTGTCTATCCGTTCGTCCACGACTGGAAAGCGAAGCGCCGGCCCGAAGCCGCGGTCAAGGTGGTGACGTGATGGCTCGCGGGATGGAACGACTGCTCTTTACTTCGCTCGTGGGACTGGTCATTTTCGGCGCACTTTGGATCGCCGCAGACTGGCCGCTCCGCGCCTCGATCGTCATACTGCTGCTGGGCGGAGTCGGGACGGTGCTGGCGGCGGTGCAGTGGGCGACCGATTTCAAATCCCTGGGCGAGGAGCGTTCCAGCCCGGCACGGCCGACCTTCGACACCGCTGCAATCGAGCACTCGGGACCGTGGGGCACCCTGGAGATCTGGGCCTGGCTCTGGGGGCTTTTCGCCGCGATTCACGTGGTCGGGTTCCCCGTGGCGCTGCCGCTGTTCGTTCTTGCCTACGTGAAGTTTTACGGCGGCGGGTGGACCACGGCCTGCTCAATGGCGGTGGCGACGTGGGGTTTCCTCTACGGGATCTTCGAGAAGGTGCTGCACGTTCCCTGGCCTCCGGCGTTGCTGGGGTCCTGGTTGTAGGTTTCCGGTTCCCGACCGGCGGTTTTGAAGCTGGCACCGCCACGTTTCAACGCCCAATGAGCTCTTCAGAAGGGGGCGTTTCATGCCAGCCTTGCTGATTGCGGTTTTTTTCGGTCTGGGGGCCGTCTATTTTGCGACCCAAAACACGACGCCGGTCGGCATCTGGTTCGGGGGGTGCCGTCGAAGCCGTTCCGCTGTACGCCGTGATCGCGGGCTCTCTCCTCGCGGGAATTCTCGTGGCCTGGATCGTGTACGCCGCAACAAGATCGGCTTCGTCGACGTTTGTGTTCTAAGGCAGGGCTCGCGCCGCGGCGAGAGGTGACGAAATGGCGCGGCTCGAGCAGCGCCTCGATCGTCTCGAGGCGGACAATACGCGCCCGCGGCTGGACCGGCTGCCTTCGGGCGAGCCCGCGGCGGAGCCTCCGCACAGGGCCTCGTAGCTTTCTGCGGCGCTCACGGCCGGTCCTGTTCTTTCACGAATCCGGCGAGCTCCTCCAGATACTCTTCCTGCTCCTTGCCGCGGTACAGAGCGAGCGAGCCGTCCTTCGTCAGCGGGATGCCGCCATAAAAATGGAAGGCGTGGCCGTCCCAGTCGTAGAACTCGTCGCCGCGCCGGTAAATCTGCTTCCAGCGGTAGCCCACAGGGCTCCGATGCAGGCCGGTTCGCGCCGGGAGAGCATCCTGCTCCTCGATCGACTGCCGCAGCGCTTCCTTGGCGTCTTCTTCCTCGGGAAGCCCTTCCCACATCCGCCGGTAATTCGGCATGTAGTCCTCTTCGCGGACCGTCAAGGCGGTGTGCATGTCCCACCACGGTCCGTGCCCCGCCACCCGCTCGTCGACCCGGTCGACGAGCCGGTAGACGAGCCGGGCGCCCGCCTGTAACCGCAAGACCAGCGTGCCCTCGGCGATCGCCGCGCCGCGGGAGGGCCGCAGGCCGCAGTACCTCTCGAAGAAAGCCGCGGTTCGGCTCAGGTCGCGCGAGCCGAACACCACGTGGCTGATGCGGCCGACCTTCTCCGGCGTGGCGATTTCCATCGCGCCCGGGGGCATGATGTCCGGCGCCCAGAACTCGTACTGGTTGCCGTCGGGATCCTCGAAGTAGACGGCGACGCCTTCTTCTCCTTCGGCCGCGGTGCGGACCGGGTCGGTGTGGGGAATGCGGTGGCGGTCGAGCCGCCGAACGTGCGCGTCGATGTCTTCGGGCCGGATGTAAAACGCGCACCGGGGCAGGTCCCTGCCGAGACCTCCGCTCGGGGGAAAGACCTCGGGCTGCAGAAACGCGCCGATGCGGCAGGAGCCGCCCTCCCACCAGAGGAAACACATGATCGGGGCATTCCTCTTTCGCGCCGCCGTAGTGAGGCCGCCGATCGGGCGGCGCAAGAGCCCGGTCGCATTCACCGCCCAGTCGGACCAGGCGGCCATGTCGTTGGTTCCCACGACATGGTGGTCGATCCAGTGAACGACTCCCTCAGGTTCGTCGAATCCCATGGCGCGCCCCTCTGTTCGATGCCGGCGTCAGGACCCCACGTACCAGAGAGAGCCGAACGGGTCAAGCCGCTGCGTTTCTTGACACAGAGCCCTTTCCCGACGTACGTTGCCCGAGGCCGCCGCAAGCGAGAAGCTGTGCGCGAACCGCGTCGGGAGGCGCGCCGCGACGCAGCGTCCGACGATCCGCCCCGAGGAGGCTTCATTGGCGATCCTGGATTCCTTGCGCGCCGAGCTGGCGCCGACCGGCACCTTGCGCGCAGGCATCAACTACGGCAACCCGGTGCTCGCCCGCAGAGACCCGCGCAGCGGCGAGCTGAGCGGCATCGCGGTCGTGCTCGCGCGTGAGCTCGCCCGCCGCGCCGAGCTGCCGCTTAAGCTCGTCGGCTACGAATCCGCGGGAAAGATGTTCGCGGCCTTCAAGCAAGGCGCCTGGGATATCGCTTTTCTCGCGCTCGACGCCGAGCGGGCGAACGAGATCGATTTCACGGCGCCTTACCTGGAGATCGAGGGCGCCTACCTCGTGCCGGCGGGATCGCCGCTTCGAGCGCCAGCCGACGTCGACCGCGACGGCACGCGGATCGCCGTCTCGGCGGGGAGCGCCTACGATCTGTTTCTTACCCGCAGCCTGAAGCACGCCGTCCTGGTGCGAGCGCCCACCCCCGACGCCGCCTTTGCGCTCGCCGTCGCCCGAGAGGTCGACGCGGTGGCGGGCGTGAGACAGCATCTCCTTGACAATGCACCGAAGCTCCCCGGAAGCCGCGTGCTCGACGGCCGTTTCATGGCGATCGAGCAGGCGCTGGGCCTGCCGAAGGGGCGGCCGCAGGCCAGGGACTACCTTTGCGAGTTCGTCGAGGAGATGAAAGCTTGCGGGCTGATCGCGCGCGCGATCGAGGAGGCGGGGCTCCGCGGCGTCACGGTGGCGCCGAAGGCGCGGTAGCCCGGGAATCGGGCGTGCGATGGAGGTGGCGCATGCTGATATTGCAGGTGACGATCGAGGTCAAGCCGGAGCATGTCGAGGAGTTCCTGGAGGCGGCCCGCTATGATGCGGAGCATTCGGAAAAGGACGAGCCCGGCTGCCTGCGCTTCGACGTGATCCGCGACCGCGAGAACCCGAACCGTTTTTATTTCTACGAGGTCTACCGCGACGAGGCCGCCCTGGAAGCGCATCGCCGGAGTCCGCACTTCAAGCACTATCAGGAAAGAACGCGCTCCTGGCTCGCCGCTTCGCCGGAGCGCCGCTTCGGCACCAACGTGGTGCCGCCGGACACGGCCTGGCGCTAACGGGACGGGATGGAAGGGGTCCTGCGCCGGGATCGCTGGCTGTTGTCGATCTGCGTCGGACGCGTTTTCGCCTACTCCAACTTCATGGTGTACGCGGCGTGCCTCCCGATTCTCAGAGAGCGATGGCAAATGTCCGCGACCGAAGCCGGCACCATCTCCTCGGGCTTCATGGTCGGCTACACGATCTCGCTCGTGGCTTTCTCGTGGCTGGCGGAGCGCGTCGGAGCGCGGCGTGTCTTCGTGCTCTCGGCGTTCGCGACCGCCGCGGGTGCGGTCGCGTTTGGCTTCTTCGCGCGAGGCTACGCGTCGGCGCTGCTCCTCTACACGCTCTCCGCCATGACGCAGGGCGGCAACTACACTCCCGCGATCATGATCATGGCTGAGCGCTATCGGGCCGACCGCCGCGGGCGCGCCGTCGGGTGGTTGATCGCGAGCACGTCGGCCGGATACGCGTTCTCGCTGGCGACCTCGGGCCTCTTGCTCGCGCTCGGCGACTATACGCTGGCCTTCGTCGGTACCGGCCTGCTCCCGAGCCTCGGCGCGCTCATCCTGTGGCGCGCGTTGCGGGACGTGCCCAATAGAGTCCATCGGCCGCCGAGGCATGGCGAAACCGCGGCAGCGCTCTTGGGCAACGTTCGAGCCCGGCAGCTCGTCGCCGCCTACACCTGCCATTGCTGGGAGCTGCTCGGCATGTGGTCGTGGGCGCCCGCTTTTCTCGCTGCGAGCCTGACGCTTTCCGGAACCGCTTCCGCGAAGGCGGCCGAGGCGGCTTCGTATCTCGTCGCCGCCATGCATCTCGTCGGGGCGCTCGCCGCATCGACCATGGGCCATCTCTCCGATCTCTGGGGTCGGGGAGCGGTCTTGCTGCTCCTCGCCGCGGCGGGCACCGTGGTGTCCCTGGGAATCGGCTGGCTCGTGGGGGGACCGCCTTTCATGATGATCGCGCTCATTCTCGTTTACGGTTTCGTCACAATCGGCGATTCGCCCGTGCTGTCCACGGCCCTGACCGAGGCGGTGGCTCCGGCTCATCTCGGCTCGGCGCTCGCAATCCGCTCGCTGCTCGGCTTCGGGGCCGGGGCGGTTGCGCCGACCGCCTTCGGACTGGCGCTCGACGCGGCGGATCTTGCCGGTTTCGGGCCTCCGGCGGCCTGGGGCTCCGCATTTGCGGTGCTGGCGATCGGCGGGGCGGGAGCCGCCTGGAACGCCTGGCGGTTTGCGCGCGAGCCGCGATGCGCGACAGGGAATCCAGTGAGGCCGTAAGTATGCGGACATCGTATCATGGCGGCTCGCGACCGAGACCCCGGAATTGCTTCCGGCGGTGCAAAGGAATCTTTGAACCGGATCGCAGGTGCTTCCCAAAAGGGTGACCGATGCCGGGAATGTCCCTCGCGAGCAGCGCTCTGTCTCTGGTTCGCTCCCTTCGGGTGCTGGGCGCCGAGCGCGCCTGGCTTCTCGGCGTGCTCACGGCCGGCCATTTCGTGATCCACTGGTTCCAGCAGTCCCTCCCGGTGATCCTGCCGACGCTTAAGGCGGATCTGGGGCTCAGCCACGTGGAGGTCGGCGCGCTCAGCTCGGCGCAGCAGATGGTTGCGGGTCTCGGACAGCTGCCGCTCGGAATCGCGGCCGACTCGCTGGTTCGCCATCGGGCGGCGATTCTGGCGCTGTCGCTGGCGTCGATGGGGACCGCTTATTTCCTCCTCGGCGCCGGTTGGTTTTTCGCGGCGCTCGTCGGCTCGGGCCTGGTCGGCCTGGGAACGGCGCTCTGGCATCCGGCCGCCGCGGGGGTGCTCTCGAACCGGTTTCCGGAGAGGCGCGGCACCGCGCTCTCGATCCACGGAACGGGCGCGACCCTGAGCGATACGATCACGCCATTTTGCGTGGGTTTCCTTCTCGCGAGCTTTTCCTGGAGAGGCCTCACACAGGCGCAGCTCGTCCCGGGCCTACTGTTCGGGTTCCTGCTCTGGCGCGCTCTGACGACCGCGCTCGGAGACGGAGGTCCCGCCCCGGCGAGCGCCTCCGGGCAACTGCGCGACGTGGCGCGACTGCTCAGGGACGCCGCGTTTCTGGGGGTCTCGGCGGCGACCGGGCTCTTGCAGATGGGGCGGCTGGTGGTTCTCACCTTCTTTCCCATCTACCTGCAGGAGCATCTGGGATACACCTCGGTCGGCGTCGGCGGGTTCGTCGCCTTGCTGCACGTCATGGGAATCGTCTCGCAGCCCGTTCTGGGGCTGCTTTCGGACCGTTTCGGCCGCAAGGCCGTGCTCGTGCCTTCGTGCCTGGCGCTCGGTTTGTTCTTCGCGCTGCTCGCCGCCGCGCCCGCGGGCGCGGCGCTCGCGCTCGTGGTTCTGGTAACCGGCGTCTTTTTCTACACGATCTTCAACATCATGAACGCGGCGGTGATGGACGTCGCCGGCTCGAACATCCAGTCGTCCACATACGGTCTTACTTTTCTGATCACGCAGCTCGCCGTGATCCCGACGCCGATGCTGACCGGCTACCTGATCGGCGCGTGGGGGATCCGGTCGGCTTTCGTGCTCGCGGGAATCTTCCTGCTGGTCGGTGCCGCCGTGATCGCGCCGCTGAAGCTGTACGGCGGGACCCGAGCGCAACAGCCGGCAAGCGCCCGCAAATAACGAGCGGAGGTCGATATGGACGTCACCGGGAAGATCGCCCGTTTTGCCGCGGAGGCGCGGTACGAGAACATTCCGGCGCGAGCGGTCGAGACGGCGAAGATTGCGGTTATGGACTGCGTGGGGGTGGCGCTCGCCGGGAGCCGCGAGCCGAGCGCCAGGATCTGCGCCGAGCTCGCGCGCTTCGATCGTGAGGAGTCCACGGTCATCGGGCAGCACTTTCGCTCCGGGGCAATCCAGGCGGCTCTTGTCAACGGCACGGCGGCGCACGCGCTCGATTTCGATCACAGCTTTGCGCTGATGGGCCAGCCGACCGCACCGCTGATTCCGGCGATCCTCGCTCTCGGAGAAGCGACGGGGGCGTCGGGCCGGCGCATCGTGGAAGCTTACGCGGCCGGGTTCGAAACCGTCGCCAAGCTGGCGCTCTCGCTCCGCGAGGGAACCGAAAGCGGATGGCACGCGCCGGGCGGCCTGGGGTCGCTGGGAGCAGCCGTGGCGTGCGCCAGGCTCCTCGATCTCGACGCCCCGCGGATCGCGACCGCCGTCGGCATCGCGGCCTCGATGGCGGGCGGGCTCGTTTGCAACTTCGGGACGATGACCAAGCCGCTGCACGCCGGACTGGGGGCGCGTAACGGGGTGATGGCCGCAAAACTGGCGCAGAGCGGATTTACCGCCAACGATCGGGCGATCGAGGCGAAGCTCGGTTTTTATCGGGTGCTCTATGCCGGCGTGAACGCCGACGGCGCGCCGATCGACGAGCTGGGACGGAAGTACGAGCTGGTCGAAAGCGGCTTGAGAATCAAGCCCTATCCCTGCGGCGGCCTGACGCATCCGGCGATCGACGCGCTGCTCGAGCTCAGGGCGCGCCACGGTCTGGCCGCCGCCGAGATCGAGGCGATCGAGGTCGGCGTGACCCGGTACACCTTCGAGCGGATCGCCTTTGGCGTTCCCGAAACCGGCCTTCAAGGAAAGTTCTCGATGCCATATGTGCTTGCGCGCGCAATCATCGACGGCGGGGTTTTCCTGGATGCGTTTACCGACGAGGCCGTGAGGGATCCCGACGTTCTGCGGCTGGCCGAGCGGATCCGGATGACGCACGATCGGGAGCTCAGGGCGACCTCGCCCGGCGGCCGCCCTTGCCGGGTTTCGGTGCGGCTGCGCGACGGACGGACGCTGGCGCAGTCGGTCGAGCACGCGCGCGGCAGCCGGGAGGCGCCGATGTCGACCGCCGAGCTCGAAAGGAAGTTCATGGACTGCGCCCGACGGGTGATCGACGAGGACGCGGCCCGCCGCGCTCTGGAGTGCATCGATCATCTGGAAACGATGGAAGATATCCGGCCGTTCTGTTCTCTTTTGCGGGGATAGGAATCCGAAAAATCCCCGGCTCCCGTTCAGAAGGACCTTTCTTTCCCCCCGCGCGCCGCCAACCACCCGCGAACGCCGGCAATTCTCCTGCGGCCGGGCCGCTTCGCGCATCCCGCCCGGACGACAACTTTGCGTATCGCCATGTAATTTTTACGGGGCTCGCAGACGAGCGATCCTCGACAACTCCCGTGTATTCGCGAGGATCATCGTCCCGGCGCGGGTGGCATGCGGGTTGCTCGGTGTGCCTCCCGGCCGACTCGACGGCAACGGCTGAAGGAGGACGACGATGAAGGTCATCAGAGCAGGCATCTTCGCGGGTTTGCTCGCGGCGGCGCTGGTCATGCCGGCGACGCCAGCGGCTGCAGACCACCGGGATTTCAAGGACAATCCCGGATGGCACAGAGGCCATGACAAGAAGCACGGGAAGCGCTACCACAAGGGCTGGCCGCACCGCGACGAGCATCGCTTTCGGCGGCACGCGCGGTACGACGCCCGCCACCGGTTCCGCAACCGGGACGAGATTCGGAGCGACATCCGGGACGTTCGCCTGGCGCGGCGCGAGGTGGCGAAAGATCGGCGAGAGCTACGGGAGGCTTACGGCGAGCTCAGAAAGGACCGGGCCGAGCTGAGACACGATATCCGCAGGGGAGCAAGCCCCGATGAGATCGCCGCCGACCGGCGCGAGATCCGGGAAGACCTCGCAAAGATCGCGGAGCGCCGAAAGGAGCTTCACGAAAGCCGGGCCAAGCTGGAAGCGGAGCGACGCGACCTCAGGGACAATTTCCGGCGCCGATAGCGCGCCGGGACGGCTTCGTTTTTCTCTCCGCTACCGACTCGCCGGAAAGCCCAGCTCCCTGTGAGCGCGCCGGAGATAGCTCATGTCGAGATATTTCTCCGGCGGCGGATAGGGCTTCTGCCTGAACAGGCGCTCTCCCATGAGATCGATCAACCGTTGAAACCCTTCCCGGTTGATCGAGCCGTCGCGGCTGATGATTCCCTGGGTCAGATACTCCTCGACCGTGGCTCGGGTATATTTGAGGGGGATTCCGGTTCGCTGCGTAACCAGCGCCGCGGCCTCTTCCTTGTTCGCGTGAGCCCACTGCATGGCGCGGATCATCGCCTTCAGATACCGCACGGTGAGATCGCTGTTGGCCTCCGCCCACCGGCTGTCCACGATGAAGCTGTGGAACTGAAGGTTGGCGATGTAGTCCTGCAGCCGCGCAATCTCGGGGAAGCCGAGCTCGCGCGCTCGCGGCAGATCGCCACCGAGGACCATCGTCGCGGCGGCGTTGCAGCCTTTGAGGCTGGCGAGCCGCTGCGTGGTGGGACCGCCCTGGAGGATCGTGTAGTCGCGATTGAGCTCCAGACCTTCCGCCCGGAGCATCTCCCTGAGGAAAATGGTGCTCCCGGAAACCAGGCTCACGACGCTGATGGTCGTCCCTTTAAGCTGCCTGATCGTTTTGTATTTCGGACAACCGACCAGGGTGTAGGCCGCGATCGGCACAGTGCCGCCGATGATCTTGAGCGCGGCGCCGCGCTCGATGGCGTTGATCGCCGCCGACGGGTCCACGATCGCGACATGGATCTGGCCCGCGACGAGCGCCTGGACCAGGGTATCCGTGGATCCGATCAGCACCACGTCGCCCTGAATTCCTTCCCGGGCGAAGAACCCTTTGTCGGTCGCCGCGTAGTTCGGGAGCTGCTCCACGGTGCGCGATACGTTGCCGATGAGGATTCGATCCGCGGCGCCGGCCCGCGGGCCGCCGCAAAAGAGCGCTGCCGCCGCCAGGAGCGGCACGACGTCGAGCCAGCCTTCGCGCTTCATCGGCGCCTCCCCTCGGATGGTTGGTAGTAGTGGGCGTAGAACCAGTCGGCGATCTCCGAACCCGTGGCTTTCCAGACGTCCCGGTGAGCGCAGATATAGGCGAGCGCCTCATCCAGGTACTTGATGCGGAACGCAAGCCCGATCACGAACGGGTGCAGGGGAATGGTCATGACCCGCGGCCTGGTCGCACCCTCGGCATAGAGGGTGTCGAACTGGTCACGGACCATCTGCAGCCATTCCGCAGGCGTGTGGCCTCCTTGGAACATGACGCGGATGTCGTTGAGTCCCTGTTGATACGGAATCCCGATCATGCGGCCCGACTTGACCCGCAAGGCGACCGGCTGATCGTCGCAGCCCCAGTCGCAAACGTAATCGAAGCCTTCAGCGGCGAGGTGGTCCAGCGTGTCCGGACTCTCATCGCCGCCTCCGGGGCCGAGCCACCCGCGAGGCGCCTTTCCGGTCGCCGCCGCGATAGTTTCGCGGACCTGGCGGATAACGGCGCGCTCTTCTTCGGCCGGATACTGGTTCATGCGTATGTTGTTGGTGACGCCGTGGCCCAGCCATTCCCAACCGCGTTTGTTGCCTTCTTCGATGATCGCGGGGTGATGCGCGCAGACGTCGGAGTTGAGAAGAACCGTCGCCCGGATCCCGTGCTTGTCGAGGACTTCCATCATGCGAAACACACCGATCCGCGACCCGTAGTCCCTCAGGGCATATCCCGTGACGTCCGGCAGCCGGGCGGTTGCCGCCCCGGGGATGACCTTGTCGATATGGAAGAACTCGATGTTCGGCGCCACCACCAAAGCGATCCTGGCCCGATTCGGCCACTGAAACGGCTCGCGGCGTATGATGGGCGAATAGTCGTAGCGGTCGGTTTGCATGTCGGTTCCCGGCGGCTGGGACGCTTTAGCGCCGACGCTATGACAAAAAGGCCCGGTGCGTCAAGGCGACGCCCGGACCGGCGAAGGCAACGGCCGGGGAAGGACCGCCAAACGGCTGGGGGTCTCGCGGGCCGGCCGGGGGAGAGAAAATCCCGCCCCGACCGTCAGAGGTCGTAGATCGGGGTTCGGATCGAGAAATTGTCGCCGAGAGCGACGGCCCGGATGACGTCCTCGCGGCTGACGATCCCCGCCAGCTTTTGTCCGCGCAGCACCGGAAGGCGCTTGAGGTGGCGGGTGGCCATGAGGGCGGCGATTTGCTCGACGGGAGTGTCCTCTGCAACGCCGATCACACGCCTGCTCATGATCGACTTCACCTGCTTTCCCTTCCTGGCCGCCAGGTCGCGGTCGGATACGACGCCTACGACTTTGCCGTTGCGGTCGACGACCGGGACTCCGCCGATGCGGTGCTCGCTCAGCGTTTTGGCGAGATTTTTGACGGGGGTCAGGGGTTTTACGGCAATCACGCGTTTGGTCATGATATCTCTGGCCAGCATAACACCTCCATGGGTGCCCGGACTTGCCGCAGGGGAGATAATCCTGTTTACCTCCTAGCACTTGAGCGGGCTCAGTCAAGAGGGTTTTGCCGCTTGCTTGAACTTTTGCCGGTCCGGTGTTATGAGCCGGTCAGCTTCCGCGGGCTCGCGCGATGAGAGTCGGACGCGGGCGAACACGCGTGCCGATCCCGGGCCGACGCTTCGAGGCGAATGCTGGTGGTTGTGTCTGAGTAGCGAGACCGATTCCGAGAAGGAGGTGCGACCATGGCATATACGATCAGCAAAGTGAGCGTTTGGGCCGGAGAAGTGGAGGATCGACCCGGCGGCCTGGCTGACAAGTTGACGGCCCTGGCAGACGCCGGGGCAAGCCTGGAGTTCATCATCGCACGCCGTGCTCCGGACAAGCCCGGCACCGGAGTCGTGTTTCTGTGCCCGATCAAGGGCGCGAAGCAGAAAGCGGCCGCGCAAAACGCCGGCCTGAGCACCTCGGACAGCCTCCATTCCGTGCGCGTGGAAGGCCCCGATCGGCCGGGCCTGGGGGCGAAAATGGCGCGCGCGATAGCCGATGCCGGGATCAATCTCCGCGGCCTTTCCGCGGCGGCTCTCGGACGCCGGGCCGTGACTTACCTGGCCTTCGACAGCGCCGCGGATGCGGACAGCGCCATCCGCGCCTTGCGTCGGGCGCTGAAATAGCCGGAGGGGTGGCGGGGCGATCTCGGGCGTCCTGCTTGGAGATCCCGGCGAGCGCCGGGCCTTCAAATTCCCATTTTTTCGGTGGGCTTTCGCCTGAGCGTCGCGTCCTTCTCGCGCGGTATGCCCATCCAGTCACCCGACATCCAGAATTCCGTAAGGCAGCCGAACAGAGCGAGGGGAATGCTCAGGCTCAGGATGAAGTACCACAGGCCGTCGCTGTAGGCGCCGAGAAAGGTCATTGCCGCGGCCAGAAGCTTCGCCGTGCCCCCGCCCAGGACGGCACCGACGAACAGCCGGGGGAAGCGCTGGATGCCCGAAGTGGCGGCGTAGAGTCCCCACAAGGCCCCGACCATGAAGGCCAGGTAGGGAGCCAGGAAAAGGGCGAAGATCGCTCCCGCTCCGGCGCCGCTGATCGAGGCGTCCTCGAGCTTTTCCTCCTCGCTCAGGGCGTCGGCCCTGATCTCTCCCTTGATGATGCGGAAAATGTAGTTGACGGCCGAGTGGATCCCGAGATCGGGTCTGAGACCGTTGAAATAAAGGCTCGCGTGGGCGTGGATCTTGTCGGTCGCGGCCGGTTCGGGAAAAAGAGGGCGGAGCTCGTCGCCGACGTGGACGCCGGTTCTGCGCTCTTTCCAGGCAATGACGAGCAGTGCGGTTTTTCCAAGCTCGTTCTCGCTAAGCGGCAGGCGGCCGAAGGTCTTTGCGGCGAAGGATTCCATCGGCTCGCCGAGCGCCGGCACGGTGACAACGACCACGGTGCGCCCGGTGCGTTTTTTTTGTTCATGGAGCTGCCGGCTCAGCTCCTCGATGCTTGCCTGGGGCATGATCCCGGCGAAATCGTTGACATCCTGCCTGAGGGGCGGGACCTCCCGTTCGCTCGACGCCGAAACCGGGGCGACGATCAGGAAAATCAACAGGGCGGCGGCCGCCGGGCGAAACTCAGCCGCAGGGATGGCGGGCGGCCTCGCGCGCCCAGGACGGTCAAAGCTCACAGGCCTGCCTCGCCCGCCGGTCCAGCTCCGCGATCCTGCGAGGGCTCAGGGGAAAGCCGAACTGCTCGTTGCGCATCCGTAGACGCTGGCTCGAGATCGCGCGAACGATATCCGCCGCCCGTTGAAAGGACCGTCGACTGTTGACGAGCCGCCGCAGCGCGCGGGCTCCGGCGTCTTTGTGCGCGGTTTCGTCCCGGAGAATTTCGCGAAAGACCCGGGCGATCTTTCCCGACACCCCCGAACGGCCGAGCCGGCTGCAGACGAGATAGAGGGCGCCCCCGCCACCCTCGGTGAGCGCGATTGCGGCGCGCTCGAGCGCCTCGTCGGTTCGGCAAACCTCGGAGTGCCGTAACGTCCCGCCGTGCAGGAGCGCGGCGGAGGTTCTGGAGTACTTGCCCCGTATTCGCGCGAGCTTCTGGTCTTCGGGGAGCCAGAGCAGATCGGTAAGCCTGGTCCTCGCGCCGGCGATCTCATCGAGCAAGTCCATGAGCAGGCGCGCGTGCCTGGTTTCGTCGGCGAGCTTCTCGGTGAGCTCCTGGAACTCTCCCCGGTCGATTCCGCGGCCCACTTCGGGATAGAGAGAAGCCACCGCCGTGAAGATCGGCCGGATGGCCGAGTATTCCTTGTAAGCCTGAGCCTTGAGCCAGCGAAGATGCTCGCGCCGGCTCCTCCGCCGGGAGAAGAAAGCGGAGACCACCTCCGCCTCGGCGTCGCGGTAGGCCCTTGCCAGAGCGAATATCTTCTCCGCGTAGCGATTCGCCATGCTCGTCCTCTCTCCGGGCGGTCAGGCCGGCGGAACCGGCACGACGTAGCCGCAAGAGCCGCAGGTGCGAAGCCTTTCGTCGCCGTAAAACGTCCGGTGGACGGTGGAAACAGGGTCGAGGCGATAGTCCCCCACTTCGACGGCAACCTCGTAGATCTTGTTGCCGCAGCGATCGCAAAACCAGATGAAGGAGTCGCGCTCGCCCGGCTTTCGTTTGCGCTCGAAGACGATAAACCAGGAGTCGCCCTCGACCCGAGGAGAGTGCGGGACTCCGGCGGGACAAAGCAGCATTTGCCCGGCCTCGATGGTCGCGGTTTCCTGCCTGCCCTCGGCCGAAAGATAAACCAGCCGCTGAATGCCGCTCAGCTGGAGGGTCACCTCGTCGCTCGGATCGACGTGAAAGTCACGGCGCTCCTTGCGGCCCCGGCTGAGGAAGGCGATCGTCTCCGAATCCTGCCAGATCACGCGGCGGCTCTGGCCTGCGGACTTGACGTTGTCGACGAGACGCTTGAGATCGACGGCGATCAACGGCTCCATAAACCCTCCGTCGCCGGAGTATATCGCCGATGCGCGCGCCGGGGCAAGAAACGCGAGCGCGTTGCCCGCTTCGCCCGGGGACCGGCCCAGAATTCTATCGCGGTCGACAGGATGGCGCCAGTTCACGACGCTTTTTCCAAGGTCGAGAGGCGTTCTCCTCGGGAGGAGAACGATCGCAGGCGTGGAATCGGCCTCCCGGAGATAAGAGGCGATTTCGATCTCGTGTTCGCGCGCGCCGTCGCGGGCCTTGTAACGCGTGCGCGGCCGCTCGAAGGGGCGGCCCAGGCCCGTGCCGAAGCGGGCGGTCTCCCTTTCTGGGGGCAGGCAATATTTCATCACCTGACAGGCGGTGACGAAGAGTCCATCCGGCGAAATGAGGAATCCTGATCCCGGATTGGAGCGCTCCCGGGCGCCGCCGTACCGAGCCGGTCAACCCGGGAGGAATCATTGCATCGTTCAGGATGCAACCGTGCAACGGTACGCTGAATTGACACCGCAAGGGGTTCGGGGTTAGGCTTCGGCTTCGGCACTACGAAGAGACCGCGGAGGTGATTATGCCGGAGCGCGTTTGGGATCGTTTTCTTACGGAGCAGGACAAGGCCTCGCTTCAGTCCCGGGAGCCGAAAAGAATCGGGTTCGGAAACCGGCCGGCGTTGCTCTTGATCGACCTTTACCGCTGGGTATTCGGCGACAAGCCCGAACCGTTGCTCGAGGCGATCAAGACCTGGCCCGGGAGCTGCGGGCTCGCGGGATGGAACGCTTTGCCGCACATCCAGAGAGTGCTGGCCAAGGCGCGCGAGGTCGGCATTCCGATCATTCATATCACCGGGCTGGACGGCGTGGGCATCGAAGGATGGTCGTTTCGCAGGGAAGCGAAGCGCTCGAACATGACTCCGGAGCAGCTGGACCGCATCCGGCGCAAGTTCGACATCGTCGACGAGGTCAAGCCGTTGCCGGGAGAGACGGTGCTCAGAAAAGTGTCGCCGAGCGCTTTCTGGGGGACTCCGCTGGTCGGCCACCTGAGGTTCCTGGATGTCGACACCATCATCACGGTGGGCGAGAGCACGAGCGGCTGCGTGCGCGCGAGCGTCGTCGACGGCACCACCCATCGTTTTCGCATGATCGTGGTCGAGGAGGGGGTCTTCGACCGTCACGAAGCCTGCCACGCGATCAACCTGTTCGACATGAACCAGAAATACGCTGACGTGGTCTCCGAGCAGGAAGTGCTGGACTATCTGGACGGGTGGCGGGCCGAACGAAACCGCCGCGGCGCCGACGGCGAGAATCCGCTGGACCTGCTCCGCGAGCTCACGACCGGCGAGCAGCTCAAGATCTGAGCCGCACGCGCGGTTCCGGGAGGCGCCTTACGGAACCGGCTCGCCGTGCCCCGCCGCCCGCAAACCGCGCCAGGAGGCGAACAGAACAAACGCCGTGATCAGCGCCATCCACTGGAATCCGCGCTCGTAGCCGGCGCGCTCGATCAGCCATCCGCAGAGCAGCGGCCCGAGCATCTGACCCGCCGAGGTCGCGGCGCGCGAAAGGCCGAGGCCCAGCCCTTTGGCGCCGGCGGGCGCGACCTGCAGCGCCAGCGTGGTGGAGCCGACGTTGGTGAAGCCGAACCCGAGCGTGAGGAGCGCGAGAGGCGAAAGCAGCGCCAGATAGCTCTCGCCGTAGGCTTGCAGGGCGAGCGCGGGAATTCCGAGAGAGATCCCCATGAGGATCACCCTCGCGGCCTGTATCCGATCGGAGAGCCAGCCGCCCGTGTAACGGCCGAGGGTGTCGGTCAGTCGCGAGATCGATACCATCGCGCCGATGGCCTCGAGGCCGATCCCGCGATGGTTCAGCGCGAGAAACGGGAACGCCACCCGAGTAACGCCGACGAGAAACAGGAAGCACTGGAAGATCGCCAGGCAGGAGGCGATGAAGGGAGGGCTTTTGAGGAGGCCGAGCCCTTCCTGCCACAGCGGGGCCGCGGAAGGGCGCGAAGCCTTTCGATACCGATGGGCCCCGGCCGCGAGCACGAGCGCCAGCCCCAGCATCTGCGGCGTTCCGTAGAGGAGAAAAAGCGCGTCGGGCCCGAGCCGATTCCCGACGAAGCCGCCCAGAAGAGGGCCCATCGTAAAACCGATCCCGAGAGCGGCCGCCAGCTGCCCCTGGACGCGACCCTGCCGCTCCGCGGGAGCCAGATCGAAGCCGATCTTTCTCAGCGACAGCGCGAACATCGCCTCGGTCAAGCCGAAAACGGTCCATGCCCCGAGAAAGACCGGCATGAGGTCGAGGAAAAAATAGCCGAGGGCGCTCGTGAGAAGCGCGAGCGCCATGGACGCCACGAGCAACGCGCCGGAGCTGAAGTAGCTCGCCATGAAGCCGGACAGAAGGTCGGAGCAAACCCGGCCGACGCCGTTTGCGACCAGCGGGATTCCGACGAGCGCGAGCGGATAGCCGTGCTCTTTCATGAAAAAAGGCGCCAGCATGGCGGCGCCGGAGGAACCCGAGGTCTGGCAGATCGCCGCGAGGGCGTAAAGGACGATGGCGGAAAAATTCATGGCGCCGCATTATACCAGCGGCCGGCAAATCGTGATATGGATCTGGGCGGTCGAGGCTCGGAGATTCCTCGGGGTGGAGCCGGCAACGCGTTGCGTCCGGAGGTTTCGAACCGAACGGAGGTGCTATGAGCGTCGTTCTCGGGAGCGGGGAATTTCGCTACGAGGTCGTCGAAGGCTGGGGGAAGCTCCCCGACGGGTGGAGTTTCCGGGAGGTCGCCGCGGTGGGCGTCGACGGAAAAGACCGGGTATATGTCTTTACCAGAGGGGCTCACCCGGTGATCGTGTTCGACCGGGAAGGAAATTTTCTCACGTCGTGGGGAGAAGGAGTCTTCAAGCGCGCGCACGGGCTGACCATGGGACCGGACGACACGGTCTTTCTCACGGACGACGGCGATCACACGGTCCGGAAGTGGACGCTCGACGGAAAGATCCTTCTAACCCTGGGCGTTCCCGGCAGGCCGGCCCCATACCAGAGCGGCGAGCCGTTCAACCGCTGCACGCACGTGGCCTTCTCGCCGCAAGGCGACATCTACGTCTCCGACGGCTACGGCAACTCGCGGGTGCACAAGTACTCCCCCGACGGGAAGTGGCTGCTGTCGTGGGGCGAGCCGGGATGCGACCCGGGGCAGTTCAACATCGTGCACAACATTTGCACCGACCGCGACGGCTGGGTTTACGTCGCCGATCGGGAAAATCACCGTATTCAGGTTTTCGACGGCAACGGGCGCTACGAGACACAATGGAATAACATGCACCGGCCGTGCGCTCTGTACATGGACACGACGAAGCCCGACCCGATCTGCTACGTCGGCGAGCTGGGCCCGGGGATGGGCGTCAACAAGGACTGCCCGAATCTGGGCAACCGGATCGACATCTACGACAAGCGCGGCCGGCGGCTTGCGCGCCTGGGAGACATCCGCGGTGGAGAGGCGCCGGGACAGTTCATCGCGCCCCACGGCCTCGCGCTGGATTCGCGCGGCGATCTCTACGTCGGGGAAGTCTCGTGGACGATCGTGGGGCAACGCCTCGATCCTCCGCGGGAATTGCGCTCCCTGCAGAAGCTGCGCAAGCTGGAGCGCTAGCGGCTGGCCGCGTTGAAGCATTTTGGGTTCCCGGTTTTCAGTTTCCGGTTCTTGTATCGAGCCGCGAAGCGACCGGTCCCGGTCCCGACCGGCCATGATACCTTGTCTAGATGCCTGCGAACCGCTGATCTGCGGGTATCGTTTCCCCAGACCGAAGGGAGGCGATCATGGCGGAACCTCGAGTTCCCGTGCACGGTGATGCCGGCCATTGGATTCACGTTTCCGAAAGCCCCCGCCATGTGCGGGTGGTCTTCGGCGGCGAAACCATTGCCGACAGCAAGCGGGTGAAGCTTTTGCGGGAGGCCGGCGAGCTCCCGGTCTACTACTTCCCGCTGACCGACACCCGCGTCGATCTGATGAAGCCGAGCGAGCGCCGCAGCGTCTGTCCCTACAAGGGAGAGGCCGTCTACTGGTCGCTCGAAGCGGGAAGCAAGATCGCCAAGGACGCTGCGTGGAGCTACCCGAACCCCAAGCGCGAAGCCGAGGAATTGAAAGATCACGTGGCGTTTGCGTGGACTCCGATGGATGCGTGGTACGAGGAGGACGAGGAGGTTTACGTTCATCCCCGCGACCCGTTCAAGCGGGTGGACGTGCTGCACAGCCGCCGCCATGTCCGGGTGGTGGTCGACGGCGTGACGGTCGCGGACACGCGGCGCCCGCGGCTGCTCTTCGAAACAAACCATCCGGTCCGTTACTATATCGAGCCCGAGGATATCCGCATGGAGCTGCTGGTCCCGAGCCCGACCCGCTCTCGCTGTCCCTACAAGGGGCTGGCAACCTACTGGTCGGTGCGGATCGGCGACCGGCTGCTGGAAGACCTTGCCTGGGGATACATGGAGACGGTGCCTGAGTGCCCCAAGATCAAGGGCCTGCTCTGCTTCTTCCAGGAACGTGGAGCCGAGCACTTGGTCGACGGCGAATGGATCGCCCCTCCGAGGACCAAGTGGGCGCGGGATCCGGGAAGGGGCCGGCAATGAAGGCCCTTCACTGGGACGGTCGCGCGCTTTCGCTCGTTTCTTCTGCAATGCCTCGAAAGGAACCCGGGGCCGCTCTGGTGCGGGTCCGGCTCGCCGGGATCTGCGACACGGACCTTCAGATCTTCAAGGGCTATATGGGCTTCCGCGGCATTCCGGGCCACGAGGTCGTCGGGGTGGTCGCGGAAGGCCCTGCCCCGCTCATGGACCGGCGGGTCGTTGCGGAGATCAACTTCGCCTGCGGGAGTTGCACCGAGTGCCGCCGCGGGCTCGGCAACCACTGCGCGAGCCGAAAGGTGATGGGCATCGCGGGCGCCGACGGGGCTTTCGCCGAATACGTGGCCGTGCCGCCCGAGAACCTCCACCTCGTGCCGGACGGCGTGCCGGACGAAGCGGCGGTCTGCACCGAGCCGCTCGCGGCCGCCTTCGAGATCCTGGAACAGGTTCAGGTCAACCCGGCGGATCGGGTTCTGATTCTGGGCGACGGGAAGCTCGGCTTCTTGTGCGCGCAGGTTCTCAAGCTCACCGGCGCGGCGGTGACCGTCGTGGGAAAGCACGCGGGCAAGCTCGAGCGGATCAGGCAGCGCTCGATCCGCACCGAGTTCCTGGACGGCTGGAAGCCCTCGGCCCATGATGTCGTCGTGGAAGCCACGGGCAGCGCGGACGGGCTCCGGCGGGCGATCGAGGCGGTCCGACCCCGCGGGACGCTCGTACTGAAGAGCACCGTCGCCGAGGCGCATTCCGTCTCCCTCGCTCCGCTGGTCGTCAACGAGGTGACGGTCATCGGGTCCCGCTGCGGTCCCTTTGCGCCGGCGCTCGAAGCCCTGGCGGAACGGAAAGTCGCCGTGGAACCGCTCATCGAGCGGATCTATCCGCTGGATGCCGGCCTGGAGGCGGTCGCTCACGCCGCGCGGCCCGGGGCGAGAAAGATTCTGTTGCGCCCCTAGGCCCGCCTCACCTCTGCTCCTCGAGAATCTGATAACCCTCCTGGCGGGCCGCCGAGATGCAGGCTTCGTAACCGCGGTCGGCGACGATGGTGGAAAGCAACCCCCAGCCGCGCGACTCGCAGGTGATCTTCTCCCCGCGCTTGTTCATCATGACGGTCCGGACGCCGCCGCAGCCGGCGAGCAGAAAACCGAGAAGCAGAATCATCGCCTTCATAGCGGCAACCTACTACAGAGCGCGTGGCCGCTCCAGCGAAAGGACGGGCCGCGAGGAGCCGCTCGGCTAGATCCTTCCTGAAGCCCCGGACGCTTCCTGGGCGTGAATGCGGCGGCGAAACTCGAGCGGCGAGGAGATGTTGTGAAAGACCTGCTTGATGTCCCCGGTCCCGGTCAGCGTGACCGAGCCGAAATCGAGGATCCGCCCCAGCACGGTCTGGTCGACGGCGATCGCCTCCACCTGGCGCAGGAGCAGCTCGATCGTCTGCCGGCGAAGAAAGCCCACCTTGATGATCACCCGCTTGGTCGTGACGCCGAACTCCGAGCTCGCGTACTCGATCAGCGCCTTTACTCCCATGGCGAGCCCGACAGCGAGCACGACGGCGCCGAGAACGGGCTGCAGAGCGAAAGCGGCCAGCCCGAGCAGCACCACGCAAACCGGCTTCACGAAAATCTTCCAGTGCAACTTGGCTCGATATACCAGTTGCTCGTCGGGCAACAGGCTGGCTTCGATGTATCCCAAAGGAGCCCCCGCGACCTCAGCGGCGCTCAGTATGCGACATCTCGATGGCCGGGGTCAAATCGGCCGAGCCAGGGACGACGGATTTTCTCTCAGCGGCGGGACAGCCGCGGCATGAGATTTTCGAAGAACTCGCCGATCGCGCCGCGGTGGATGAAATCGGCGAGACCGTCGAGAGGCGTCTCGTCGCGGTTGACGATGGCGAGCAGGGCGCCGTTTCGCTTGGCGATGACCGGGAAGGACGCGGCCGGCTGGACCTGGAGGGAGGAGCCGACCACGACGAAAACATCCGCCGCCTCGCTCCACGCCCGGGCCCGGCGCATGGCCTCGGTCGGCATCGGTTGTCCGAAGGAGACGGTGGCCGACTTGAGGAATCCCCCGCACCGGTCGCACACCGGCGGCTTGAACTCTCCGACGATGCCCGGGTAGATCGCGTCGGGGTCGAAGCTCTTGCGGCAGCTCAGGCACTCGATCCGCCGGTCCGTGCCGTGGAGCTCCACGAGCCTGGATTCCGAAATCCCGCTAAGACTGTGCAGGCCGTCGACGTTTTGCGTGATCAGGCCGAGGAGCTGCCCGCGCCGCTCGAACTCGCGCACGGCGCGGTGCGCCACGTTCGGCGCCACGGTCCTGTACAGCTCGTAACTTTCCTTTTTCAGCTTCCAGTGGCGGATGCGCGCTGCCTCGCTCGTGAGGAACTCGTCGAAATAGACCGGCTGGTAGCGGGTCCAGACTCCTCCGGGGCTGCGGAAATCGGGAACACCCGACTCCGTGCTGATTCCCGCGCCGGTGAAGAAGACCACGGCGCGGGCCGCCTCCAGCTTCGCGGCGAACTCCTCGAGGCGCATCCCTGCGCGAGAGACTATTTCTTATTAGGCGGCGGACCGTCCTGGATGTCGAGGATCTTTACATTGAAGACCAGGGTTTTTCCGGCCATCGGATGGTTCATATCGATGACGACGGTCTTTTCGCGGATCTCATGGACTCGGACGGGCATCGCCTGGCCCTGCGGGCCCCGGGCGGTGAGCTCCGCGCCCACCTTCAACGCTTCGGGCGGAATTCTCTCCTTGGGGACTTCGCGGAACGCTTCCTTGTGAACCGGGCCGTAGGCATCCTCGGGTTTGACGGTAATCTTCTTTTCGGCCCCGACCTTCATCCCCGCCAGCTCCCTTTCGAGGCCTGGAATCATCTCCTGACGCCCCTGGGTGTACCGAAACGGCTCCTTGCCCTTGTTGGTCTCGATCAGCTTGCCGTCCGTTCCGGTGAGCGTGTATTCCAGGCTCACGACCGAGCCGTCCTTCACCACTCTTTCGTTCCTGGCCGCCTGGGCCGCTGCAGCCGGCGCGGCGGCGAGGGCGAAGAAAAAGCCCAGGCCGACGAGCGGGCCGAAAAATTTTACAGACATGGGAGCTCCTTTTCTGGATATCCGCGGGCGGGCACGACATCCAGCATACCGGCAAGGGCGGACGAAAACAACCGCGGCGCCGCGGTCTCGGTCGCGGGCCTTTCCGCAGGACGTGGCCGGGAAAGGGGGAGACTAGCGGCAAAGCGGCATCACGCGGCGACTCCAGGCCTCCATCGTCTCGTCGTAGAGGGCGTTGGGAGGCGTGAGCAGCACGCGCCGGACCCCGGCTTCCTCGAGGCGCCGGATTTGCGCGGCGCATTCCGCGGGCGTGCCGGCGATCGCGAAACGCCGCAGCAGATAATCGGTCACCAGCTCGGGATCGACGCGCTCCTCGATCGGCTTCGAGATGTCGAAACTTTCCATGAAGCGTTTGACCCCGT
Source organism: Candidatus Zixiibacteriota bacterium (assembly GCA_035574315.1). NCBI lineage: Bacteria > Pseudomonadati > Candidatus Zixiibacteriota > Candidatus Zixiibacteriota bacterium. The sequence continues at coordinate 36,303 of DATLYW010000015.1, read as the reverse complement.
CGAGCGCGCCTTCCGGAACGGTCTCGTAGGTGAAGCGGAAGTTGTGGTGCGCCCGGTTGGCCATCCGGGCGCGCACGCGTCGGCACGCTCGCTCGCCGTCGTCGTCGACGCAGATCATGCCGGCGGGCATCAGATCGATCGCCTCGGGATCCCGCCCGGCCCTGCGGGCGCCCTCCGCGATTCGGGCACGGGCCCACGGCAGAAGCGACGGATCGACTCCCGCGCCTAGGATCACGCCGTCGCAGGTGCGTCCCGCGACCTCGAGCGTCCGGGGCCCTTCCGCGGAGATGTAAAGCGGGACGGGGCGTTTGCCCGCTCGCAGCCAGACGCGCCCCCCGCCGGGCCGCTCCCTGGTCCTGGGCACTTCGATGCCTCGGTCATGGAGCAGATCGCGTATCGCCGCGAGGCCCTTCTCGAAATCGGCCAGACGGGTCGCGGTCCGGCCCAGGCTGTATACCGGCCCGTCCCCGGTTCCGATGCCGATGATCGCGCGGCCCCCGGAAATCTCGTTCAACGTCGCAAAGGCGTTCGCGATGATCGTGGGGTCGCGGTAGACCATGTTGGTCACCGCGGTTCCGAGCCGAATGGTTTTCGTGTGCATCGCGCACATCGCCATGACCTGATAACAGTCGACGTTGTTCATGTGGCTGTCGGCGAAAAAGATGGCTTCGTAGCCGAGCCGTTCGGCGAGCTGGGCGCGACGTATCGATTCGCCGACGGTGCGGGCCGAGCCGTGCAAGCAAAAGTTCATCGTTTTCGACCTCCTCGAGCTGCGATCCGCAGAAGCGGCGCCGCCGCTTCGGCAGCCCGTTTCATAGCACGCGGGCTCGAGCGAGCCAACGGCGCACCTCACAGCGCGGCCGCAGCTTCGAGAGGGCGGGCAGCGTTGCGCGCCTGCCACCGAAGACAGGCGTGGATCGAAAGGCCCGAAATCGAAAAGCAGAGAACGCACAGGGAAAGCGGCCACGCGTACGAGCCGGTCAGGTCGAAGAGATAGCCCCCGAGCCAGGCCCCCGCCGAGCTTCCCAGCCCGAAGCTGATCTCGAGAAAGCCGAAGATCAGGCCGACCTTGGGTCCGGAGAAGATATCGCCGATGACGGCGCCGTAGGTGGGATTGCCGGCGCTGTGGCCGATGCTGTAGATCACGGCGGCAAGATAGACGAACCAGAGCGGAGAGTCCGCGGAAACCGCGATCAGACAGAGGATGCCCGCGATGACCACCAGCGTGGCAATGCCGTATGCTCTGTCCCGTCCCAGCAGGTCGGACACCGTGCCCCACGTCACCGTGCCCCCGATGCGGACAAAGCCGATCAACCCGGCGAGAAACGCGGCGAACAGCTTGTCGAATCCGGCCGAGACGAAGTGGGCGACGATGTGCGTGTTGATCATGAACAGCGCGGTTCCGAGAGCCAGATGGCCCACGGTGATGCACCAGAACGGATAGGAGCGGAATGCCTCGCCGAGGGTCCAGTCACGACCCCGGCCGGCGCGATGCGCGGCGCGACCGGCTGCTTCCGAAGAAGGGCTGTCGCCGTCAGGGCTCTGTCCGACCTCCTGCGGGCTTCGTCGCTGCAGCAACGCGTTGGGGACGACGATGGCAAGGAGGATCAGCCCTGCGCTCAGCGCGAACGTCGAGCGCCAGCCGATCCGACCGATCAGGAACTGCGTCATCGGGACCATCGCCAGTGCGCCCAGCCCCTGGCCCATCGCCGCGATCCCGATGGCCGTAGCGCGGCGGCGGACGAACCAGCGGGAGATCAACGCATTGTGCCCGACGAAGCCGAGCGCGCCCTGGCCGAGCGCCGTCATCACGCCGTACGAGACGTACAGGTGCCACAGCGAGCCCGCAAAGCTCGACGCCAGCATGCCGGCGGCGACCAGGGCTCCGCCGAGCGGCATCAGCACGCGGGGGCCGAAGCGGTCGAATCCCAGGCCCACCAGAGGCGCCGCGAGCGCATAGACCAGGAAATTGACCGAGGCGACGGTCGCGCCGTCGCTGTGCGACCACGAAAAGCTCTCCAGCAACGCGATGTAGTAGACGCCGAACGCGCCGTTGACACCGCGCATGACGACCATGTTGATGAAGCAGAGCGCGAGGATGACGTAACCGTAGAAGAGCTTCGGACGCATGGAAACGGCCTGTCCCCGGGGGGTTGCGACAAAAGAGCGAGCGCCGGACCTTCGCCGGTCGCCGAGTGCAAGGATTTCCGTCGTCGAGCGGCTGAGGGCTCCGCGAGTCGCGGTGGCGTGACCGCCCGCCGGCGGCCGCCCGGCTAAGGCGCCGACGCTTCCTGGATGTCCTTGATCGTTACGTCGAACGTCAGCGTCTTTCCGGCCAGAGGATTGTTGAGGTCGACCACCACCGTCTTTTCTTTGACCTCCCGGACGCGGATCGGAATCGGTCCCTGCGGCGTTTGCATCATGAGGACCGTACCCGGATCGAGGCTCCCGGCCGGGAACTTTTCCTTGGGCATCTCCTGAACGAGGTCCGGATTCAAAGGTCCGTAGCCGTCCTCGGGCTTGACCGTCACGGTCTTTCTCGCTCCCCGGCCGAGGCCCGCGAGCCCCTTTTCGAGGCCGGGAACGATCTGTCCCGCCCCGTGGACGTAGGTCAGCGGCTCCTTGCCGACATTCGACTCGATGACCTGGCCGGTCTCGTCCCGGAGGACGTATTCGATCGAGACGAGCGAGCCCTCCTTGACGGTTTGCCCCGCGGTCAGAGTCACCGCCGGCGTTCCCCGGCCGATCATCGGACCGGAAAAGCTCGCCATGAGAAGGAGCGCCCCGGTTGCGAGGCTGCTGATCACCAGGAGTGCCAGGAGCTTTTTCAAGATCGTTTGCCGTCCAGGGCGGAGCCGGGTCAGGCAGCCGCTTGCCCCGGCCTGAATTTCGGCAGCACCACCCCTTCGCCGGTATCCTCGAAGACCACCTCGACGCCCATGCCGATCGTCACCTTGTCGATCGGACAGCCGACGATGTTGCTGCAAAACCTCGGCCCCTCTTCCAGGTCGATCCAGGCGGTGACGTAGGGGATGTCGGGAGCGAATCCTCTGAGGGCGCGGCCGACCACTTCGCGGATGACGGTGAACGAAAAAACTTTTCCCCGGCCGCTCAGTGGAACCCACTCGAGCCGTTCGCTATGGCATTCGACGCAGAGCGGGCGGGGACAAAAGACCCAGGAGCCGCAGTCCCTGCATTTCTGCATCACGAGCCGGCCGGCTCTGGCGCCCTCCCAGAACGGCCGGTTGACAGGGGTCATCTCGGGAAGGGGTTTCTTTATCGCTCTGTTTTCATCGGCCATGTGAAACTCCTGGAATCTCGCGGTCAGGGAAATCTCCTCGGGAGCAGAAAGGCGACGCTTGCGGCCGCGTGTCGCTACGGGATCTCCTCGGCTGGCATGGCGCCGGTCGACACTTCTACCGCTCGTTTCCCAGAACGGCCGCCGCGGTGCAGCCGAAATTCTTCCCATAGTTGACGGCGCCGAGTCCCGTGGCGACGCCGAACCTGACGTTCGGCACCTGCCGCTGCCCGGCCTCGCCGCGCAGCTGCCGGACCGTTTCGATCACGTGGAGCATTCCCCCGGTCGTCGACGGCTGACCGCAATTGATCATCCCGCCGCCGGTCTGAATCGGCAGGTCGCCCTTGAAAGTGAAATCCGTGCGCTCGAAGAACGCCTTGTCGTTCTTCTCGCAAAAGCCCAGGTCCTCGATCTGCAGCATCACGATCGGAATATAATCGTCGTAGAGATTCAGGCAGCCGATGTCCCTGTGCGTGACGCCCGCCATCGCGAAGGCGCGCCGGCCCGCCTCGCTGATGCCCGTGACGAGAGGATTGGAGCGGTAGCGGGGACCGTAGCTCGCGTTGTTGCACTCGCCCCAGCCGAGCAGGTAGACGGGCGGCTTGCGCATGGTCTTTGCGCGCTCCGCCGAGGCCATGATGTAGGCCTTGCCGCCGTTGGCAGGGAGCACGCAGTCGAAAAGCCTGATTGGATCCGAGATCAGCCGCGATTTCTTGTAGTCTTCGATCGTGATCGGCTTTCTCAGGTAGGCGTTCGGGTTGAGGGACGCGTGGTAGCGAGCGGTGACGGCGATCTTGCCGAAATGCTCGGCGGTCATGCCCGACTCGTGCATGTAACGGCTCATCACGAAGGAGATCTTGCAGTTCGGCCCCATCACCCCGAACGGCATTTCGTAGTCGCGGGTGTCGGCCGGAGCGCCGCGGTGGGCGCCGCGCTCGCCGAACGGGGAGGCCGCCGCGATGACCAGAACGAGGTCGCAGAGGCCCGCGGCGATCGCGGCCGCGGCGTGTCCCAGCAGCGAGACCGAGCTGGCGCCGCCGTTGCCGCCAGCGAGCGACACGCCCGGCTTGAGGCCGAGGATCGATGCGACCTCTTCCGGCCAGAACGGCTGCGAATGGCTGGTCGTGTAGATCGCCGCCAAGCCCTGACCTTCGAAATCTTTCTTGGCGAGGCCGGCGTCTTCCATCGCCAGCTTCGCCGCCCACGCCAGATACTCGGCGGTCGACTTGCGGGGCTCTCCAGGTTTGCTTCCCAGCCGGTCGGTCGGCGTCTCGCCGATGCCGACGATAGCCGCTTCTCCTCTGATGCTCATCGAGAGTTCTCCGAACGTTTCGTTTGACCAGAGATAGTTCAGCGGTCGATAGCTGTCAAGGGAACCGCCGCACGGCGACGCCGAAGCGTCTGCATCCCGGCCGGGCCCGTTTTTCGGAGCGCCTCGCCGACGCCGCTGAGCCGAATCAGTGCCTGAATCAATTTAGCTACAGAGAGTATTCAAATTGATGCGGCGGACGTTTCGCCGGATCCGCGTCGAGAAGGGGCCGGACCGAATTGCTTCGATAATTCAGGAGGATTGAAGGAGCCGTCGCAAACTCGAGGCTGGCACCGCTATTGCCCGCCTTCACAGCCGAGAACGAAATGGCTCGCGGCGCCGCCGCCGGAGCGGGACAACGCGCGGGCGCTCCGGGCGCGCCCGCCAAGGCCCGCAGTCGAAGCGGACGCGAAAAGACAGCTGTTGGATCGCGCAGCGCCGAGAACGCGTGTTTGGACCGTCCGGACGACCGGTCGAAAGGAGAAGCGCATGATTCGATCCGACGGAAACCGTCCGATGCTGATTTCTCTGACCGTGCTCGCGCTTCATGCGTTGCCGCTCTGGGCGGCTGAAGGGTTGATTTCCAAAGTGCCGGACCCCTCCGGAACGTATTGCCACTTGAAGTTTCCGGCCATCCGGGAAGAAACCCTCGGCTGGGCCCGGCCGGTGCTGAAAGACCCGAGCGAAGGCGACATCATCGACTTCTACGGGCCTTGCGACCACGATCCCATCGGAAAAGAGCAGGTTCAGTGGCAGAAGGACTATCTGCGGCGCGAGCGGAACCGGGAGGCCAGCGACTGAAGCTTTTTGGCCGACAGCCGGGCTGACGCGTGAAGAACAGAGTTGACGCCGCGGGTGTCGTCCTGTTCAAACCCGCCTTTCCGGGACGGGAGGGGGGTAATCGATTGAAAAAGCCGATCAAGCGCAAACCGGCGCTCGGCGATTCATGCGGTTGTCCTTTGTCTCTCCGCTGGCGCTCTTACGGCCGCGCAGGAAGTGAAGCGTGTCGGTATTCTGGCCGGCGGCCCTGGTCCGGCGCGGGGTCGCGGTAATCGTCGCCGACGGCGATTCCGCGATTCAGGCCGCGAAAGAGGCGACGGCGTTCGAGCCTTGACGCATCCGGGCGAAGCCTCTAACATCCCGTCAGCCCGTCAGGGGATCGCGCCTGGCGCGCGGCGACGAAACGGGCTCGGGAGCCGAAAATGAAAATCATCGGATTCACCTCGGCATTGATTTTCGCCTGCGTCCTGGCCGCAAACGCGAGGGCGGCGGAGAAGATCATCGCGGATTACGGCGGACTTTCCGGGTTCCAGAGCAGCGTTTGGGTGGCGAAGGACCTCGGACTCTTCGAAAAACACGGCCTCGACGTCGAGGTCATCATGATCACGGGCAGCGCGCGCTCCGTGGCCGCTCTCCTGGGCGGCAGCACCCAGTTCGCCACGGGGTCCGCAACCGGCCCTCTGGTGGCCGCCGCGCGGGGAGCCGACATCAAGGTCATCGCCGCCTCCTACAACAAGTTCCCCTACGCCTTCGTGGTCCGCCCCGAGATCCGCTCGCCGAACGATCTTCGCGGGAAAAAGGTCAACATCCTCAACTTCGGCGGATCGAACGATCTCGCGTTGCAGCTCGCCCTCAGGGAGTGGGGGCTGAAATCCTCCGACATTCAGGTGCTGATCGGCGGCGACGCCCCGACGCGGCTCGCCTCGCTCATGGCGGCTCGAACTGACGCGACGATTCTCTCTCCTCCGCACCTGACGAAAGCCGTGCAGGCGGGGTACCGGGTCCTGGCGGACATGGGGGACATGAGCGCCAACTTCACGCAGTCCTCCCTCTACACCAGGGGCAGCCTCCTCAGGGAAAACCGCGACCGGGTTAAGCGCTTCCTGCGCGCCTACGCCGAAGCCGTGCACGTCATCAAGACCGACCGGGAGCGGGCGACGAAAGTGTTCGCGCGGCGGATGAGGCTCGAGGACCCCGAAGTCTTGAAGGCGACGTACGACTACTACGCGCCGAGATTCTCCTTCCCGCCGCGAGTCGACATGGCCGGCGTGCGCGACACCCTGCGGTTTTTCGGGGAATACAACCCGGAGCTGAAGAACCGAAAGGCCGAGGAGTTCGTCGACCACTCGCTGCTCGACGAACTGGCGCGCGAGGGCTTCTTCAAGAAGCTCGGTTCCTGAAGCGGCGCGGCTCCGGAAGCGGGCGTGGGCGGTTATCCGCGCAGCCGGCTCGCGTCGATCCGCGTGTCCCACAGGACGGGATCGCCGCCCAGCGTGGGGCTGAACAAATCGACCTGCAGCTGCGTTGCGCAACCAGGGCAGTAGTACTCGTGGTACTCGCCGATGTAAGGCTCGCCCGTAGGCAGCGGGGGCATCAGCTCTTTCAGATGGACCGACCGGTGAAGCGCGTAAAGTTTGTAGTTGTCCTCCGCGCCGCAGTAGATGTGCCCGCACCGCGAGCAGCGGATCACCTTGCGCTCCCCTGCGGCGGCGATTTCGAGCACGGCGTGAAAGCGCAGGAGCACCCGCGCGCCGTCCGAGGGGCTCGGCTCGAGCGCGGTCGTCTTCCCGGAAACCGGCTGTGACCGGCGCCGTTCCGCGCGGATCTCGTTCCGGCGCGCCTCGGTGGCCGTGAGATCGCAGCCGCCGTCGGCGTCGAGAACGACGCCGTAGATCCGGCGGGCGGTCTCGCGCGTCACCCAGCCCCTGCGGAAATCCGCGACCACGGCCGCGGGATCGCGATCGATGGGGTCGCCGAATCCTCCGCCTCCGGCGACGTAGTCGACCAGCAGGCTGCCTTCGGGCAAGGGAATTCGCTCCGGAACGCCGGCGGGATGAAACGGCCTGCCCCACTCGCCCGCGCGCATCGCCGCGCCCGTCGGATACTCTCCGGCCCTGACTCTTTCGAGCATCTCGAGACCGGCCTCCACCATGACGCGGTTGGCGCCGATGCCGGTGGGATAGCCTCCGCAGAGGCCGAACCCGCCCTGGGCCACGCCGCCGTACGGTTTGTAGTCGACGCTGCAGTCCTTCGAACCGTAGATCATGTAGATCCGGTAGCTTCCCAATCCCCCGCGATACCGGCCGAAGCCGCTGCCGTCGGGGTTGTGGGAGCGGGTGAAATAGAGAAACGGGTACTGCATCTCGATCCGCTCGACGTCGCTGATGCCCGCGGAAGGAATATTCATGTGGCCGCCGGTATTCACACCGTCCCGGTGCGGGGCCGCTCCCATCCCGGCGCCGTGAATGTCATAGAGCCCCTGGGCGACAGGGATGCCCTCGCGCGTATGGCCGCCGTAGAAGTAACCGGGCCCGCCGACAAACTCGAGGTTCCCCGTGGTGGAGGCGTTGACGTCGTCGTAGCGCCCGGAGGCGTAGATCATCTTGGCGACGCCTTCGCACACCGTGGAGACGAGCACGTTGCCGATCCGCGGGGCCGCGCCGCAGGCGGCCGGATACTTGCAATTCAGAATCGTCCCTTCCGGGACGTGGATCTTGACCGGACGCATCTTGCCGTCGCTCCACGGCACGTCCCAGAAAAGCGTGTTGGTGAGAGCCAGCGCGATGTGCGCCACGGTGCTGGGAAGCGTGGAGTTGTGGTCGGTGTCGGTCTGAGGGCTGGTGCCCGTGAAATCGAAGCTCAGCTCGTCTCCCTTCTTCGTCATGGTACAGTAGAGCTGTTGCGCGACGGCCTTGCGGGTCTTGCGGTCGAGCGTGGTGACGTACTGGCGGGTGACCCAGGTCCCGTCGGGCATCGATTTGAGCTTGGCCCGGGCCTTGGCTTCCGCGTCCGCGATCATTTTCTCGCCCGCGAGCCGGACGAATTCGAGACCGAACTTTTCCACCAGCCCGAGGTAGCGTCTGGCGCAGATGTTATTGCCGGCGATCATCGCCTTGAGATCGAGCCCGACGTACTGGGGGTCCCGGCACATGCCGGTGAGGGTACTGAAGACGTCCTCGCGGAACTCCCCCTTTTCCACGATCTTCAGCCCGGGAACGCAGATTCCTTCGTGGAAGATCTCGTACGCTCCGCCCCGCAGCACCCCTCCGGTGTCCGCCGTGTGGGTGCTCGTCGCGGTCCAGGCGATCAGGCGACCGCCGTGAAAAATCGGCTTGATGATCATCATGTCGTAGGTGTGCGAGCCCGCGACGTAGGGGTCGTTGAAGAAGAACTGATCGCCGTCGAAGAAACCGGGGCTCTTGGCGAAGCGCCGAATCAGGCTCTTGATCGCGTCCGAGGTTGCAGCGGCGAACCGGAGATGACCGGAACAGGCGAGCACCATGGTCCCGCTCTCGTCGTAAAAGGAGCTCATGCACTCGCCGCCCTGGGAGACGATGGGCGAGGCGGTGACGCGCTGCAGCGTCATGCGTCCTTCCTCGCCGATCGCCCAAAGACGGTGCAGGTACATTTCGTAGCGTATCGGATCGATCTTGGCGGATCTGGCTTTCATGGGAAACGACTCCTCGTGTGCCTTCGAGCCCTTGGCGGTTTACCTTTGCCGAGCGTCAGCGCGTCTCCATGACCAGGTTCAGATAAGGGTCAACGGTGACCCGGAAACCCGGCGGAATCAGGGTCGTCGTGAAGGGCAGCTCGACGACCGCCGGCCCTTTGACCACCGCTCCGACACCGAGGCGGCCGTAATCGTAAACGGGAGTATCGATGAACCGGCGCTCGGGGCGCGTGAAGAAGACCGGGCGACTGCCTTTGCGGGCGGCTCGAAGATCGCCCCGTTTCTTGCGACTCGGGCTCAGGCGCGGCTTGGCGACCTTGCCTACGGCGTCGACGCGAATCTCGCTGATCTCGATTCCGGCCCTGGTGTATCCCGCCCCGGTTCCGTAAAGCTCATCGTATTTCGCCTCGAACGCGCCCTGGATTTCCGCCATCCGCTTGTGGTTGAAGCGACTCCAGGTGACCGGCATTTCCACGCCCGCGGTCTGGCGGCGGTAGCGCATCGTGAAGAAACGGCGGAACTCGACCTGGCTCGGCTTGAACCCTTCCGCCGTCATCGCAGCCGCCATTTCCGCTTCGATGCCCTCCAGCCGCTGGTTGACGGCGGCCGGGTCGGCCGGGAGAATGTACTGGCAGCTCATCACCCGGGTGTGAATCACGTCGGCCGCGGCCGCGCCGAAAGCGGAAAAGACCGGGGAAGTCGCGAAGATGTAGATGCGCTTCACGCCGAGCTCGGCGGCGAAGCCGGAGGCGTGAACCGGCCCGGCGCCGCCGAAGACGTAGATCACGAACTCTTCGGGCAGGTAGCCGGTGCGCACCACCTGACGGCGGATCAGATCCGACATCTTGGCGTTGACGATGTCGTAGATGCCCGCGGCGGCCTCGTGAACCTTGAGCTTGAGCGGCCGCGCGATCCTTTCCTCGATGGCCCGCAGCGCCTTTTCCTTGTTCAGTCGTTTGCGCCCGCCGAGGAAGTAGTCGGGGTCGATGATGCCGAGCGCCAGATCCGCGTCGGTGACCGTGACCTGCTCGCCGCCGGCATCGTAGCAGACCGGGCCCGGGCTGGCCCCCGCGCTTTTCGGTCCGACCAGGAGGCGGCCGGTCTCGGCCTCCACCTGCGCGATCGTGCCTCCGCCGGCGCCGATCGACTCTATGTCGATGATCGGCTGCAGCATCCGGAAGCGCTCCACGATCGGCTCCTGGGCGTAGCGCCAGTAACCGTCCGTGATCAGGCCGACGTCGAAGCTCGTGCCGCCCATGTCCGTGGTGATCACGTTTCGATGCTTGAGCAGGCCGGCGACGTAGGCGGACGCGATCATCCCTCCGGCGGGACCAGACTGGAGGTTGGCGATCGCGCTGACGTGCTCCCGGTGCGCGACGCCGCCGTTGCCCTGCATGATGAGCAGCGGTCCCTTGAAGCCGCCGTTGCGGAGCTTGGTCTCCAGCCCCTTGAGGTAGCGCTCCACGGTAGGCCCGAGATAGCTGTTGAGGATCGCCGTGTTGGCCCGCGCGTACTCGCCGGCAACCTGCGACAGCGAGCTGCCGAAGGACCAGTACACCTTGCGGTGTGGATCGGCCTCGGCGCTGAGCGCGCGGATCTCCTCTTCATGCCTCGGATTGGCCCAGGCGTGGATCAGGCTCACGGCGATCGCGTCGACTTTTTCCTTTTCGATGAGGCGGCGGATCGCCGCCATGACGTCGTCCCAGTTGAGGGGCACGATCTCGTTGCCCTGGTAGTCGATCCGCTCGCGGACGCCGATCACCCGCTCGCGCGGCACGAAAGGCTCGGGCTTCGTGATCCAGGTGACGTGCTTGATCTCGTCCGAGGAAAGGCCGTCGACCCGGCCGATCGCCCGCATGATCTCGGTGGTGTCCTCGAAGCCTTTGGTGGTGATCAGGCCGACCTTGACCCCGCTGTGAGTGATCAGGGCATTGGTCGCGACCGTGCTCCCGTGCTTGAAGAGCGCCGTCCCGGCGAGGAGCTCGGGGACCGTGACCCCGACCGCGCTCGCGGCCTCGCCGACCGCATCCATCACGCCGCGGGAGAAATCGTCGGGCGTGGTCGACGCTTTCGCCGTCCAGATCTCGCCGTTCGCCCCCATGACGACAACGTCGGTGAACGTTCCCCCCGTGTCCACTCCCACGATGTATTGCTTCTTCGCCGCCATTCAGTCCTCGCAGAAAAGTCTCTCGATCTGGAATATGAGAGGGCGCACGGGTTGTCAAGCGAAGCGGCATCGCCCGGCGCGGGCCGCGATCGCTCCCTGGCCGGGATCGTCGCTACTCGATCCGCAACCCGACCTCGAATTTGCCGGCATAGCCCGCGCTCTTCTCGGCCAGCCGGAGCAGGAGTTGCTCGCCGCCGCTGCGGAAGATGAAATCGTCGTCGTTGGTGGTCGTGCGTTTGCCGCGGGCGCGGTACGGCGCGTGCGCGTGAACTCGATCGGTGAGCGCGTCGTCGAAGTAGAGCTGGGAAGTGAATTCGATCCGCCCGGAGGGCAGCGAAGCGCGGATCTTGAAATGAATGTGCACCGTGCGCCCGTGATACCAGCCCGGGTAGATCGTGAGGAATCGGGCGAGGCCGTTCCGGTCGGTCCTCTGATAGCCGCGCAGGAAAAATCTCCCGCGCGTGTCGAACGCGCCTCCGGGGTCGCGAACCCCGGAGTAAACCCCGAGGGCGTCGCATTGCCAGACGTCGACGACGGCGCCCGCGAGGGCCGAGCAGCCCTTTTTATCGAGCGCCGAGACCTGGAAGGCCAGCTCCAGGGGAGCGCCGGGCCGGATGGAGCCGTCGGCGGGGTCGACGCGAATGTCGGAGCGCTCGAGCCCGGCGTCGATGAAATGGCTCCCCTCGATCTGCTGCGGCCGCGTCACGCAGGCGGGCGCAGCCTCCGCCTCCGCTGCAGGTTCCGAAGCGCCGAAGAGCCGGCTTCCGCCCGGCCGGCCCAGCCGGCATCCCAGCACCGTCGCGGCGGCGCTTCCCGCGAAGGCCAGCCATTCCCGCCGGGTCCACGGGTGTCCGATCGAGAAGCGCCGGCTCATGAGCGGCTCGGCGACATCGGCCCCTCGGCCGGCGGCTCAGCCGCGCAGCCGCGGCATGATCTCTTTGGTGAACCGTTCGAGCGAGGCAACGACCTTGTCGTGCGGGAGATTTCCGATGTGAAACATTCCCATGAAATGGCCCGCGCCGACCTGCTTCGTCTGCTCGAGAATCTGGCGGGCGACCGTGTCCGGATCGCCCGCGATGAGGTATCCGGTGGCGATCAGGTCGTCCCACGAGAGCTTGGAGAAATCGACGCGCTCGCGGTTGCCTTCGCGGAAATAGCTGAAGGAACGTTCGGTGGTCAGCTGGGCGAGCAAGCGGGCCTGGTCGGCGGCGGCCTGGTTGATGGCGTCGTTGAAGCCGCGATTGTAGACCGAGAAAAAATACTGCATCGCGGGCTCGGCGGCCTCGCGCGCCTCGCGCGCGGACTCGCCCACGTAGACGTGGCGGCACAGGATGAAGTCGTCGGGGGTCGCTTCCCAGCCCTGCTCGCGCGCCACCTTGCGATAGTAGCTGAACGTGTCCTCGATCTGCGAGGTCGTCTGATAGATCTGGGCCGTCGGCAGCCGGTGCCTCACGCACCACTCGATCGATTCCGCGCTGCGCGCCGCGATCCAGATCGGCGGGTGCGGTTGCTGCAGGGGCCGCGGCCAGATGGCGCAGTCCTTGAGCTGGAAGAACTTCCCTTCGAAGCTCCAGACCGGTTGCGTCCAGGCCGTCATGATCAGCTCGTAGGCTTCCTCGAAGCGGCCTCGGGATTCGGCCGGGTTGACGCCGTACCAGATGTATTCCGCCGGGATGCCGCGGACGAAGCCCGCGATCAACCGGCCGCGCGAAAGGCAATCGATCATCGCGTATTCCTCGGCCACCCGCACCGGATGGTAGCGCAGCGGCAGAATGTTACCGAGGACGCCGATCCTGATCCGGCTGGTCTTCTGCGTGAGGGCTGCGGCGATCAGATTGGGCGACGGCATGGTGCCGTAAGAGCTGTAGTGGTGCTCGTTGAAGACCACGCCGTCGAAGCCGAGCTCCTCGCAGTAGACCATTTCTGCGAGATGCTCTTCGTAGTTGCACGCTCCCTTGATCGGATCGAAGTAGTTGCTCGGGACGGGGGTGCGAGGCGCTTCCCTGGGAACGTAAGGATAGGTGAGGAGATCGAAATTGTAGAGCTTCACGGGTTTCGCCTTTTCGCTGAAATTCTCGCACTTCTAACACCGCGGCGACGGGAGGTCAAACCGCGCACAGCCGCCGCGGGCGCGCTTCGGTCGCGGCCGGCGGCGGTGTCGATGAGCGCTAAGGGATGTCGGCTTTTCGGCGGTCTCGGCCCGGGCGCCGTCACCGGCGCCGCTTGCGCGCCAGCTTTGGGGTGGGCTTGCTTTGCTCGGCCGCGGCGGCGGCCGCGGGGTCCAGCTTGGGTACGATGTTGTCCCGGATCCATTTTTCGTCCCACCACTCGATCGGCAGGACGGGAACTCCCTGGAGATAGACGCCGAAGTGGAGGTGGTCCCCCACGGCCAACCCGGTCTCGCCGGTTTTCGCGATGATCTGTCCTTGCTTGACCTGGTCGCCGACCTTGACCTCCGCGGAGCTCAGATGCGAATAGAGCGTCGACAGCCCCAGGCCGTGATCGATCATGATCGTGTTGCCGTAGATTCCCAGATCCCCGACGAACGACACGACGCCGGCGTTGGCGGCCTCGACAGGATACCTCTTGGTGACCGAGAGATCGAATCCGAGGTGGTAAGCCTTGTCGACGTTTTCCCCCTGGTAGACGTACGTCCTCGCATCCGCGAAGTTGGCCTCCACCTTGGAGTTGGAGAGCTGCCTGAAGGCCCCGCTCCAGAGCATGGAGCTCGCCGTCTTCCGGCCGATGGCGCGGATGCGGTCGTCGTTCTCCTTTCTCAGGTCGCGGTTGACCTTGAGGAAGATCTCGCGGGCGCCCGCCTGGCGCGCCCCGACATCGTTGAGCAGCGGCGCGACCTTGGACCGGATGAAATCGTCCGTGACGGAGATCACGCTCCTCTTGTACTTCACTCCCTTGAGCTCGTAGGCGAGGGGCACCTGGCGGGTGTTGCCCGCCCGGTCCGCAGCGATCAGGGCTGCTTTTTCGCTTTCGGGGACGTCGTAAGGATGGGCGAAAAAGGCGAGGTACGCGTCGGAGTTCCTGACCTGGCCCTTGTACCCCGGGAAAAAGTACGGTCCGACTTTGACGCCGCTGCTCACGGCGTCCGCGGAAACCCTGTAGACGATGAGGCCGCAGCCGCCGAAATTGACGTAGGGGTCGTCCGCGATCAGCTCGATGGCCGGGGGCGTGATGTCGATCGTGATTTCCTTGCGGACCACGGCCTGGTTGCCGCGGAAAAAGCCCCACCACGATCCGTCTCGAGCCGTGACAGTCAGGACCGCCGGTCCTTCCTTGAGCCCCGATAGCTTGGAGGAGAGGGCCACTGTCAGCCTTTTGCCCGCCAGCGGGCGCGCGTATTGCTCGGAGGCGAGCGTGTGGTCGGTGCCGGCCGATGACAGCACCACCGAAACCGACCTCAAGCCCGAGCCGCCGTCCGCGATCTCTATCTCGAGCGGGACGAGACCGAGGACGCCAGTGTCGGGCCGGATCCGGACCGAAGGCTTCGTCCATTCGAAGCGGGGGACGAGAAAGTACACGGCGGCGCCGAGCAGGACGGCGCACGCGGCGAGGAAAGTGGTCCGGCCCGGCACGAAGGACCGCCGCTGCCGTTTTCCTATTTCTATCCGGCTCATCGGAAACGACCGGCCTTGCTCCGTTCGCGTCGGCGCCCTGCGTCTCCTTCCGGGGACGGCGGAGACCGGACGGAAACCGCGCGGCGCCGCAGGGGATGTCGGCTATGCCGGGCGAGCGTTCGGAAACAAAACCGCAGGCCCAAGATAAATGCGAGAGCAGTCCCTGTCAACGCGAGCGGGAAAAATCGCGGGGAACAGGAGGAAGCGCTCAAAGCATGCCGCGATCGCTGAAGCTGAAATAGCGGCCGTGCCCGATGACGACGTGATCGAGCACGCGGATGCCCATGACGTCGCCGACTTCCTTGAGCCGGCGCGTGATCTCGACGTCCTCGGGGCTGGGCGAAGGATCGCCGCTGGGATGGTTGTGGACGAAAATGACCGCCGCCGCCGATTCGCGAATGACCGGGTTGTAGACTTCGCGCGGGTGAACCAGCGAAGCGGTGAGCGAGCCCTCGGAAATCTTCACTTCGCGCATCTTGCGGTTCTTGTTGGTGAGCAGCACCACGTAGAAAAGCTCGCGCTTTTGCCGTTCCAGGCTTTCGCGGAAGTGACGGAAGACGTCCTCGGAGGAGCGCAGCGGTTCGCCGGCCTCCCACTTCCGGCTTCCCAGCCGGCGCGCGATTTCCAGGCACGCCTTGAGCTGAGCGGTTTTGGCTGGGCCGATTCCCTTGATCTGCGCCAGCTCGGCCGGAGAAGCCTCGTCGATCCCCTTGAGCCCCCCGAACCGGTCGAGGAGCAGTCGGGCATGGTCCACCGCGCTTTGCTTCGCGGCCGCGTTTCCGTCCCGCAGGATGATCGCCAGCAGCTCGGCGGTGGTCAACGTTTCGGCGCCATGGGTCAGAAGCTTTTCCCTGGGACGGTCCTCGGCCGGCCAGGCCTTGATCGACTGATAGACGGCCATGGGGCACCTCGCGTGTCGTCGCCTGCGAAGAGGCAGCGGCTTTCGTCTATCATCGGCCCGGCGATCAGTTCAATACCCGCAGCGCGAGGCCCTTGAGGTACTCGCCTTCCGGATGGTGCAGGCTGACCGGGTGATCGACGGACTGGCCGAGGCGCTTCAGGACGGCGACGCGCCGCCGGGCATCGACGGCGGCGCCGAAGACAATCTTCTGGAAAAGGTCGGCGGAGACGTGCTGAGAGCAGGAGAAGGTGAGCAGCAGGCCTCCCGGTTTGACGCGGCGAAAAGCGTGGAGATTGAGAAATTTGTAGCCTCCGGCCGCGGCCGCGGCGTCGGCCCGTCGGTGCGCCAGCGAGGGCGGATCGAGCACGATGGTGTCGAAGGAAGCGTCGTCGGCCTTCAGGTACGAAAACGCGTCCGCCTTGATCAGCGTCTCATCGCCGGCGGGCAGCCCGTTCAGCTCGAGATTGCGCCGCGCGAGCTCCAGGGCGGGACCGGAGGAGTCCACCGAGATCACCTCCCGCGCTCCGGCGCGATAGGCGTAGGCCGAAAAAGCGCCGCTGTAGCAGAAGCAATCGAGAACTCTTTCCCCCGGGGCCAGCGAGCCCAGGAAAGCCCGGTTGTCGCGCTGATCGAGGAAGAATCCCGTTTTCTGCCCGCGCCAGACATCGACCTCGAACCGAAAGCCGTGCTCCTCGATCGCCAGTCGTTCGGGCGGAGCTTCTCCGGCCAGCACGCCGAGGGACGGCGGGAGCTCTTCTTCTTCGCGCACCCGCCCCTCGCTTCGCTCGAAGATGCCTTTGGGCGAGAGCAGTTCCGAGAGCGCCTCGACGATCCACGCCTTCAACGCCTCGATGCCTGCGGTGAGGAACTGGCAGACCAGAAAATCGCCGTAGCGGTCGACGATGAGCCCGGGGAGAAAATCGCCCTCGCCGTTCACCAGCCGCCAGGCGCTGGCGGACCGAGCCGGCTGGCGGCGCCGCAACTCGAGCGCGTCGAGGATCCGGCGACGGAAAAAGTCCCGGTCGATCGGCTCGTCCCGCCAGGTGAGGACGCGAACCCGGATCTGGGACTTCGGGCTGGAGAGCCCTCGGGCGATCCATTTGCCCGAATGATCGAACACCTCGGTCGTCGAGGGCGCCTCGGTGTCGCCGTGGGCTTTTTCGACGGCGCCGGAGAAGATCCACGAGTGGCCGCGCAGGACGGGAAGCTCTCTTCCCTTCTTGAGGAAGACCTTGAGCAACTATTCCTTTCGGATGAACGTCCCGCTCTTGCCGCCGCTTTTCTTGACGAGCCGGATCTCGCCGATCGACATCTCCCGATCGACAGCCTTGCACATGTCGTAGATTGCCAGGCCGGCGGCGGCCACCGCAGTCATCGCTTCCATCTCGACGCCGGTCCGGCCTCGGACTCTGACGATCGCCTCGATCTCCACGCGCGCCGGATCATCCGCGGGCGCGAGATCGATCTCGACCGAAGTCAGATTCAGGGGATGGCACATCGGAATCAGCTCGGGGGTCTTTTTCGCCGCCATGATTCCGGCGATCCGCGCGACGGAAAAGACGTCGCCCTTCTCGATCTTGTTGTCCAGGATGAGCGCCAGCGTCTCGGGCCGCATCCGTACGCTGCCGCGCGCGACCGCGACGCGGTCCGTCTCGTCTTTCCCGGAAACGTCGACCATTCGGGCGCGACCGTGCTCGTCCAGATGACTCAGCTTCGCCATGCCTTTCTTTTTACCGCGAATTTTTTATGTTACAAAGCCTCGATGGCGAAAAAAAGTCACTACCGGGTCATCATCCTGGGTTCCGGGGCAGCCGGGCTCACGGCCGCGATCTACGCGGCGCGGGCGAATCTCGAGCCGCTGGTCGTGGAGGGGCCGCAGCCTGGCGGGCAGCTCACCATCACCACCGACGTCGAGAACTATCCAGGCTTTCCTGAGGGGATCCTCGGTCCGGAGCTCATGGAGCGGTTCAAGAAGCAGGCGCAGCGCTTCGGCGCGGAGACGGTCTTCGGCGAGGTCACTGCAGTGGACCTTCGCCAGCAGCCTTTCCGGGTGACGGTCGGGAAGGAGACGCTTACCTGCGACGCTCTGATCATCGCCACGGGCGCGTCGGCCAAGCTTCTGGGTCTGGAATCCGAAACAAGGCTCATGGGACACGGAGTTTCCGCCTGCGCGACCTGCGACGGCTTCTTTTTCAAGGACAAGGAGCTGGTCGTCGTCGGAGGCGGAGACACGGCGATGGAGGAGGCGATCTTCTTGACGAAGTTCGCCTCGAAGGTGACGGTGGTTCACCGCCGGGACAGGCTTCGCGCCTCCAAGATCATGCAGGATCGCGCCGAGAGGAACCCCAAGATCTCGTTCATCTGGGACAGTGTCGTCGAAGAGATCCACGGAGACCCGAAGGCCGGAGGGGTAACCGGCGTCCGGCTGCGCAACGTGAAGACCGGGGAGGCCCGGGATTTCAAGTGCGACGGGGTTTTCATTGCAATCGGCCATGAACCCAACACGAGGCTTTTCGCCGGGCAGCTCGAGCTCGATCGGCTGGGCTACGTCGTCACCCGCGATGGCACCAGGACAAGCGTGCCGGGGGTTTTTGCCTGCGGCGACGTTCAGGACCGGGTCTATCGGCAGGCAGTGACCGCCGCCGGCACGGGCTGTATGGCCGCAATCGACGCCGAGAGATTTCTCGAGAGCCAATCCCACGAATCCCACAGCCGCCCGCAGCCATGAAGGAAGCCCTCGCGCCTTTGTGAGCTTTTTGCACATCGAAGAGGCGCGGCCGCGAGCCGATTTTGTCGCAGATTCGGCGGGGAGCCGGTCGCTCCCGGCCCGCGTGTGAAGTTCTCGAAGTCGCCGTCCGGCGACGTCGAGAAGCTGTGAAATCATTGCACACGGGGCGGCGCTCTTGCCACCGATGGTTCGGCGCCTCCCCTCGTAATCCCCCGTAATCCGCTTCGTTTCCGTCGCTGGCACGAGGATTGCCGCTTGCCAGAAATTCCCCTCAGGGCCTTCGTCGGCCCGAGCGGGACTGGCCACGGGCCCGGCTGCGGCTGCCGGTTAACCCGCGATAAATTCAGCAGCGGAGGGGGCGATGAAAAAAATCGGTCTTTTCTTCCTGACCGCTCTCCTGCTCGGAGCGGGTCCCGGTCGCGCCGCGCAGGAGCAACCCTTTTATCAGGGACAGTCGATCAAGGTTATCGTAGGGTTTACCTCGGGTGGCTTCTACGACCGCTGGTCCCGCTTGCTGGCCCGCTATGTCCCGAAATACATTCCCGGAAATCCAGAGATGGTCGTGCAGAACATGCCGGGAGCCGGCGGTCTGGTGGCGGCCAACCATGTCTACAGCGTGGCGAAGCCCGACGGGCTCACCCTGGGGATGCTTTCCTACGGGATGTATCTGGACCAGCTCGTCGGCCGTAAAGAAGTCCAGTACGACGTCCGGAAATTCAACTGGATCGGCTCTCCGGAACGGAGCGACGTCCTGCTCTACATGCGCAGCGACGCCCCCTACAAGTCGATCGAGGACATCCGCAACGCCTCCACGCCGCCCAAATGCGGCTCCACCGGCACCGCCGGGACGGATTACATTCTGGCCCGCCTCCTCGAAGACACTCTCGGGCTCAAGATCAACACCGTGCTGGGTTATCCCGGAGGAAGCGAGATCGACCTGGCGGTGGAAAAGGGTGAAGTCCAGTGCCGCGGGATGACGGCGGCCCCGTTTTTCGGGCGCGAGCCCTTCATCAGCTGGCGCAAGAAAAACTTCGTCAACGTTCTCGTTTTCGGCGGGACCAAGCGCGACGAGCGGATTCCGGAGACCCCCACGATCTACGAGATTTTCGACAAGGAAAAGACGCCGGAGGAAGGCCGACGGGTTGCCGACGTGATCCTTCGGGGCGGCGATTTCGGTCGGCCGTGGGTCATGCCTCCTGGCACCCCCGCCGAGCGCGTCAACATCCTGCGGGGCGCCTACGCCAAGGCGATGGCCGATCCCCAGCTCCTGGCCGAGGCAAAAAAAGGCAAGATGGAGGTTTCCCCGGTCACGGGCGGGGAGCTCCAGGAGCTGGCGGCCAGGATGCTGAGCCATCCTCCGGCCGTCGTCGAGCGGGTGAAAAAGGTGCTGGGCAAATAGCTGTCTGGCCGCCAGGCGGGTCATACCGGGAGGGCACCACCATGAAGAAGCTGGTTTCGCCGTCCTTTCTCTTGTTGCTGCTGGCCTTGCCGGTCTCGTACGGGTACGGCCAGGTGCCCTTCTATCAAGGAAAGACCATCACCATCGTCGCCGGCACGAAGGCCGGCGACGTCTACGATCTCTACGCGCGCCTGTTCGCGCAGCATTTGCCCAAATACATCCCCGGCAATCCGAACATCATCGTGCAGAACATGCCCGGCGCGGCGTCGATGATCGCCGCCAACCACGTCTACAACGTCGCGGCGCCGGACGGCCTGACCATCGGCGCGATCTTCCCCGCGCTCTATTTCGACCAGATCGTGGGGCGGCCGGAGGTGAAGTTCGACTGGAGCAGGTTCATCTGGCTCGGAAGCCCGGTGACCTCGAACCACCTGCTCTACATGAGGGCCGATACGCCTTACCGCTCGATCGCCGATGTCGTCAACAGTTCGAAGCCCCCGAAGTGCGGCGCGACGGGGACCAGCTCGACGGCCTACTACATTCCGAAGCTTCTCGAGGAGACGGTCGGAACCAGGTTCGATATCGTTCTCGGCTATCAGTCCGGGCAGGACATCGACCTCGCGGTCGAGCGGGGCGAGCTGGTCTGCCGATCGTTCACGGTGACCGCGTTTTTCGCTCGCGAGCCGTTCACGACCTGGCGAAAAAAAAGCTTCGTCCGCGTGTTGATGCAGACCGGGCGCAAGCGGGATGCGCGGCTGCCCGATACGCCGACGATCTACGAGCTCATGGACCGTTTCAAAACGCCGGCCGCCGGCCGGAGCCTCGCGACGCTGGTCCTCGCCGCGAGCCAGTTCGGCCGTCCGTACGTGCTTCCTCCCAACACTCCGGCGGAGCGCGTGAAGATCATCCGGGACGCTTTCGAGAAGGCGCTCAAGGACGAAGCCGTCGTCGCCGACGGGACCAGGAGAAAGCTGGAGTTCGACCCGACCTTTTCCGACGAGCTGGAACAGCTGGCCAAAGAGGTGACGAGCCAGCCGCCCGAAATCGTCGGTAAGATGAAACAGTTGCTGAAAAAATAAGCGGCGCGCCGAGAACGCAGCGGCGCAGCCGAGCCGGGAGGCCCCTTCGTGAAAACAGCCATAGCGGTGTTCGTGTGGTTTGCGGTATGGGTTTCCGTCTTTTCCGCCGCCGCCGAGGAGAGGGTGCGCGTCGGTTTGACGTCGCTTTCGCCGAGCACGCTTCCGGTTTGGGCCGCGAAGCGGCAGGGCTACTTCAAGGCGGAGAATCTCTTCGTCGAGCCCATCGTCTTCACCAGCGGAACGATCAATTCCCAGGCCGCTCTCGCGGGAGAGATCGACATCGCGCTCGGCTCGGGGACCGAGGTCTTCACGATCCGCCTCGCCGGCGAAGACGCGCGGTTCTTCTTCGGGATATCGAATTTCATGCCGTTCAAGCTGTACGTCAATCCAGCGATCCGCTCGCCGCGAGATTTGAAGGGAAAGAAGCTGGCGGTCAGCCGATTCGGCGCGCAGTCGGATTTTCTCACGCGCTACGCGCTCGCCAAGATGGGGCTGGACCCTTCCAGGGACGTGACCGTCTTGCAGATCGGGTCGACCCCGGCGCGGTACGCCGCCTTGAAGAGCGGCAGCGTAGACGGAACCATCATGTGGTTTCCCGTCACTTTGATCGCGAGCAGCGAGGGTTACCGGATGCTCGCCGACCTCAACGACATCATCGCCGACTGGCCCTACCTGGGGTACTACGCGATGGCCCGCGCGTTGAAAGAGCAGCGGGACAAGATCACCCGCTACCTCAGGGCTCACGTCAAGGCGCTGGAGTGGCTGCGGGCGGAACCGAAGGCGGGCGTGAGGATCCTGATCGACGACGTGAAAATCGCCCCGGAATACGCGGAGGCCGGCTACAAGGAATTCATGAAGTCGTTCGCGTTCGACGGTCGGATTCCGCTGGCGGGGTTCGAGCTTCTCATGGAGTCCGAACGCAAGAAGCTAGGCGGCAGATTCAAGGTCGCCGACTTCGTCGATGAGAGCTTCCACCGGCAGTTCGTCAGAAGATAAACGCCGCCTCTCTCACCGCTCCGGCGCCGGCAGCGGTCCCGCGCCCACGAGCTTCTTGAAAATCTGAATCACCTCGCGATCGCGCGGGATTTCCCGAATCGCTTTTTCGTGCTCCTCCGGCATGAGCGGGCTCGGGTCGTCGGCGGTCATTTTCCTGTATTCCTTGTGAAACTGCGGATCGCGGTACGTCTTGCGGAATGCCTCCTGCAAAACCCGCACGCGGTCTTCGGGAGTGCCGGGCGGAAGAATGAACGGCTGGCCGGTTACCCGAAAGGCGCGCTGCATCACGATCAGCTTGCGGTCGGTTTCGGATCGGGCGAAACTTTCGAGCTCGGGCAGGTGGCCGAGGCGGGGATGTCTTTCGTCCCTGGGAACGTTGAGAATCGCGTGAAAGTCCACCAGCCCCTTTTCCAGCCAGTCCAGGTTGCGCCTCAGGATGCTGTCTGCGCTGGTCGCTCGCGCGTCGATCTCTCCGCTCATCAGCGCGGGATCGAGCTCCGCGCCCCCGTAGCCGGTGACGAAACGCGGCTCGCTCAAGCGGAGAATGTAAGCGAAAAGGCGCCCCTCGTTGTACGTGGAAAAGCCGACGGACTGGCCGCCGATCCGGATTCCCTTCGCGGCGCGCAGCTTTTCTATCGTGGCGAGGCCGGCTTCCTTTCGGGTGACGAAAACCGCGTGATGGCTCTTGAAGGGCGAGCCGAGATAGAAGAATTTGTCGAGATCGTAGGATACGCCCTTTTCTCCGAGGACCGCAACCGAAACCATGCCGGAGCTCATGTTCCCGATGGTGAGCCCATCGGGGCGGGCCGAGTGAAAGAGATAATTGGCGGCTTTCCGGCTTCCCCCGCCGGGCATGTACTCGTTGACGATCGCCGGATGGCCGGGGATGTATTTCTGCAAAAACGGGATCAAGGGCCGGACCCTCATGTCACCGGTGCCGCCCGGGTCGCGGCCCTGAACGATGGTAATGGTTTTCCCCTGGAAGAAAGGGGTCTGCGCGGGGGCCGGTGCCGAGAAGAAAGTCCAGAAGGGTAAGAGAGCGACAGGCAAAGAAGCGAGCGTGAAACGAGAACGGCATAATCTGATCATCGCTTCCTCCTTCGGGGGCAGGTCTGGGCTTCGCTCGCCGCGACGCGCCCGACGCCGCGCTCGCTTCGGTCGAGACGCAAGCGCCGGGAGCTTCGATTTCCGCTACTTCAGGATCTCCTTCAGCCTGGCCACCAGCGACCCCGGCAGCTCGAAAATCTCCCTGACATTTCGCTCCAGCCCGGCGCCGTCGTCGGGGTTGATGTCGAGCTTGGCCTTCCTGGCGTCGGCCAGGAACTCCGGATCCCGCATGGTATCCATGTACGCCCGCCGCAGCATATGCACCCGCTCCGCCGGCGTGCCCGGCGGAAGAAAATAAGGGCGCGTGGAGGGCCCGTGAATCCGGGTGACGACGCGAATCAGCTTGCGGGCCTCCTCGGTCCTGGCAAAGTCGGCCGCGACCGGGAGATGCGGAAGCTCGGGGTGGGATCGGGTCGCCGCCTGTAAAATCATGACGACAGTCCCGGATTCCAGCTGTTCGCGCCAGGTTGACTTGAACGATTCCCAGGCGTTGCACACGCCGTCCACTTCTCCGGCATCGAACGCCAGCCGGATCGGACCGGTCCCCTTGTATCCGGTGACGATCTTGACGGGAAGCCCGATCGCGGCTCCGAGGACTTTCGGGATATCATCGGTGGCGCCTCCCGGGGCGACGCCGCCGAGCTTGACGGGCTTCCTCGAAGCCATCCAGCTCTCGAAGCTGGCAATCCCCGCTGCTCTGGAGAGCCCGATCAGGAAGTGATCCTGCGCCGGCACGCCGATGTATTCGAACTTGCGGGCATCGAACTCGATCGCAGGATTCTCCAAAAGCTGCTGGAGGAAAAGACCGCCCAGGATGTGGCCGATGGTCAGCCCGTCCGGCTTCGCGGCCTTGTACATATAGTTTGCCGCGATGATGCTCCCGGCGCCGGTCATGTTCTCGACCACCATCGTGGGGGTGCCGGGAATGTGCCGTCCCATGTGTCGGGCGATGACGCGGGAATAAAGATCGTACCCGCCCCCGGCCGCGAGGCCGACAACCAGGCGGATCGTTTTGCCCTTGTAGAAGGATTCCTGCGCGCGGGCGCCGCCGCCCAGCATGAAAAAGAGCGCGGCGGCAAACGCCGCGGCTCCGACGGATCGCTTCATGTCTGTCTCTCCCCGAGGCCCGGCGGCTTTGCTTTTTCGCCGCATGGCGCCCCGCTCCCTCTCTCAGCGCAGCCTGAATATGCCTTTCCAGAGTTTTTCGTACCTGGAGAATTGCTTGATGTCGTCCGGGCCGACCGCATAGATCTTCGCGGGGCGGAGCCTGTCGCGCGGCTCGACCTTCGGATGAGCCGGCGTCCGTCCGCCCGCCGCGTAGACTCGCTGCCCCTCTTCGCTCGCGGCCCAGCGCGCGAAGAGCCAGGCCGTTTTGGGGTGGGGGGCGCCCTGGGCGAGAGCGGTCGGGTTCACGGTCGCGATCCCTTCCGCCAGGAAATAGCCGAGTGGAGCTCCCTTCTTGATCCTTCGCGGGTAGTGGTGCGAATAACAGGTGAAGCAGGCCGCGGCCTGACCGGCGCCCAGGAGCTCCGCGAGCTGGGAATGTCCCTTGTGGAACTCGACTCCGTTGGCCGCGATCTTCTTGAGAACGGCGACCGCCTTCTCCTCGCTGTTATGCTTGTGCTTGAGCCCGATCAAGATCTCGGCGTCCCGCGGCTCGGCGATCAGCTTGCCTTTCCAGCGGGGGTCGGCGAAGTCGTCGAAGCTCGCCGGCTCGTCCCCCTTTTTCACGAGCTCGGTGTTCCAGGCGCCGATGAAAAAGATCATGTTGTTCGCCACCCAGTACGGGCCCTTGAGGTTCGGAGGATACTCGGCCGCTTCGGGCGGCAGCCTCTCCAGGACCAGCTTCTCATCGTAGAGCTGCACCAGGTTTTCGAGCGAGAGCTGGAAGATATCGGCGAAAACCCGGCCGCCCCGGGCTTCGGCGATGGCGCGCGCGGCCAGCTTGTCGGCCGTGGCGTCGATGTGGTTGATCTTGATGCCGGGAAAGCGCTTCTCGAAGGCGGGAAGGATCTTTTCGGCGTTGATCTGCGCGAGCGTGCCGTAGAAATTCAGCGTGCCGCCTTCAGCGAGCGCTTTCCTGTAGGTTTCGTCGAGGCTCTCGGCGCTCGCCGGCGCGCGGACGGCGAGCGCGAGCGCCGCCAGAAGCAGGAGCCGGAACCCGGGATGCCAGAGGATTACATGGATTCTCATGGGAACCTCCGACCATCGTCGCTCGCGGATGCGCGAGCGGTCCGTTTACAAAACGTCTCTTCGTTCCAGGACGGGTGCCTCCGAGTCCACTAGTTTCCCATCAACGAAAAGAGCTGCCCTTCGGGAAAGGGCAGATGGAGAAAGTAATCGAACAAGCCGTAAAAGATCGCGCCTGCGGTCAGGCTCAACGGAATGCTCACCGACCATTTCTCTCCGCCGGCGAGCCGGAAGTAGAGGAAGCTCGCGACCGGCACCGCGATGACGAAGCCCAGAAGCCAGATGGCGAGGAAGAAGCCCACGATCCAGGCGACGATCGCGAAGGCGCGCTTGCGCACGACCGAGGATTCGACCGAAGCCCCCCGGAGGGCGAGGGCCGCGCCTTCCTCGCGACGAAGAATCGTGAAGACCTCCTGGCCGAAGGCGAGAATGGCCAGCGCGAGGCACGGGATCCCGAGAACCATGGGGAAAAGGGCCGCGCGATCTTCCATCGGCCGGATCTCGTAGAACGTTTCGCGCAGGACGTAGCCGAACAAAGCGACGAAGAAAAGCGCGAAGAGCGGCCGGTAGACGGGGTTCTTGATCATGACCACGTCGAGCTCGGGCGCCGCCGGTTGCGCGACGGCCGGGCGGGGGCGCTTCTTTTCGCGCACGATCTGGCGAATGGAATAGAAGATCGCGCCGGCGATCAGAACCGCGATCAGCAGGACCCCGGGATGGGTGAGCCACCCGGCGCCGTAGGCGCGGGTCGAGATCCAGAAGTTTCGTTCGGTGATGGTTCCGAGGACCAGCCCGACCAGCAGGGGGGGGCGCTGCCAGTCGAACTGCACCATGAGCCAGCCGAGCGCGCCGAAGATCAGCACCATGATCATGTCGCCGAAGCTGTTCTTCACGGTGAAGCCGCCGAGGTAGATCAGCACGAGAAGAAACGGGATGAGAAGCGTTCCGCGGATGTTGGTGATCCGGGCCAGCGGGTTCAGGAACATGAAGCACGCGGCGACGGTGATGATGTTGGAGACGATGATGATCCATACGAAGGAAAAGGTCAGCGCGAGGTGCTTGGCCGGATTCAGCATGTCCGGACCCGGGACGATCCCTTGAATGAGAAAGGCGCCGAACAGGATCGCCGTGGAGACGCTGCTCGGAATGCCGAAAGCGACCGTGGTGATCAAGTCGCCGCCGCGGGTGGAATTGTTGGCGGCTCCAGGGCCGAGAACCCCTTCGACCGCCCCTTTGCCGAAGCGCTCCTTGTCGGGGGAGCTCTGGACCGCGTAAGCGTAAGCGACCCATTGCGCCGTGCCGCCGCCCACGCCGGGAAGGATGCCCACGTAGGCGCCGAGGGCGCTGCACCTGAGCACCAGCCACCAGTGGCGGAACGTGTCCTTCACTCCCTCCATGACGCCGCCGAGCTTTCCGACCTGCTCGCGGGAAATGCTCGTTCCTTTGACTGCCAGATCGATGATCTCGGGAATCGCGAACAGCCCGATGGTGACCGAGACCAGGTCCACGCCGTCCCACAGGAAGATCGAAGCCCCTTCTCCCAGGATGCCTTCGAAGGTGAAGCGTGGAACGCCGCGTATGGGATCGAGGCCGATCGTGGAGATCATCAGCCCGAGCCCTCCGGCCAGCAGGCCCTTCACGATGTTGCCGCCGCTCAGCGAGCCCACGAAGGTGATGCCGAGCAGCGCGAGCATGAAGAACTCGGGAGAGCCGATGGAGAGGACGAGGGGAGCGGCGATGGGGATCGCCGCCGCGAGGACGAAGGCGCCGAAGATCGCGCCTACCAGGGAGCTCATGAGCGCGGCGCCGAGCGCGCGTCCGGCCTCGCCTTTTTTGGCCATCGGGTGGCCGTCGACGATGGTCGATGCCGTGGTTCCCTCCCCGGGGACGCCGAACAGGATCGAGGTGATATCGCCGGTGGTCGCGGTCACGGCGTTCGATCCCAGGAGAAACGCGAAGGCCGAGGTCGGATCCATCTTGTAGATGAACGGCAGCATCAGGGCGAGCGTGGCAGCGCCGCCGAGACCCGGCAGGATGCCCACCCAGAACCCGATCGCGATCCCGACCAGCATGAAGCCGAAGGCCTGCTGCCCGGCCGCGCTGAGCGGCAGAATGTTCAGGAGCCCGTTGTAAAACGCTTCGATGTATTCCATCGAGAGGCCCCGAGCTACTTTTTCGGCTTGACCATCAGGAAGCTCAACAGCTCCCTGGCCTTGGGCGTGATCGACATGATCTGATCGACGTAGCGGTCGATTTCATCACCCGCGACGTAGGTGATCTCGAGCTTGGACTTCGTGGCCTCGGCCTTGAACTCGGGGTCTTGCATGGTTTCCGCAAAAGCCTTGCGCAGCGTCAAAAGGCGATCCCTGGGGGCCGCGGGCGGGAGCATGAACGGCCGCTGGAATTCGAACGTTCCGACCCAGGTCCGATAGGCCGACAGGTTGTCCTCACCCTTGATCACCTCGGGAATGAGCGGCAGGTCCTTCACTTCCGGGTCGGGCTCGCGCCTGTGAATGATAAAGGGGATCAGTTTCTCCTCGCCTGTGGCGTCGAGCAGGCTTCTGGCCGTGGTCCGCGCCGATTCCCAGCCCCAGCAGCCGCCATCGATTTCCTTTCTCCGCATGGCGACCAGGATCGGTCCGGTTCCCTCGTAGCCGCTGACGACCTTGAACTTCGTTCCGATCGTCTGGTTGAGGATCTTCGGCGTGTCGTCGTAAGTCGACCCAGGACCCGTCGACCCCATCTTGATTTCCCGGGTCGTGGCGAGCACGTCTTTCAGCGTTTTCAGTCCGGTGTGGGCCATGATGCTGCAGTGCGGCGTTCCCTTGGTCGGCGCGCCGATCCACCCGAACTTGCGGGCGTCGAACCTCATCGCCGGATCTCCGAGCGCCTGGCGCAAGACCAGGGCGCTGTTCCAGATTCCGACGAAAAGGCCGTCCGGCCTGGCGCTGTTGAAGGTGTAGTTCGCGGCCCGCAGGCTTCCGGCGCCGGTCATGTTCTCGACCACGACGGTCGGGTGGCCGGGGATGTGCTTGCCGATGTGACGCGCCACGGTTCGCGCCGAGAGGTCGTAGCCGCCGCCGGGGGCGAGGCCGACGACGAAACGGAGGGTCTTGCCCCGGTAGAACTCGTCGGCCCGCACGGGCGATGCGCCGAGGGCGAGGGCAAGGGCCGCCGCCCCGAGATAAAATCCCGCCTTCATGTTCGGCATATGCGCTCCTTACGGTGATCGGCGCGGTTGCAGCCGGCCGATCGGCCTATTTTTTCGGCTTGACCATCAGGAACTGCAGAAGCTCCTTTGCCTTCGGGGTGATCGCCAGCATGTTGTTCACGTGTTTTTCGATCTGCTCGCCGGAGACGTAGGTTACCTCGAACTTGGTCTTTTTCGCCTCGGCCAGGAACTCCGGATCCTTCATCGTTTCGGCGAACGCCTTGCGCAGGATCTGCACACGCTCGGGTGGGGTCCCCGGCGGGACGCTAAACGGCCGCTGGAACTCGTACGTGCCCACCCAGGTGCTGTAAGCCGCCAGCTTGTCGGGGTCCTTTTTGATGACTTCCGGGATCAACGGAAGATCCCTGGCTTCCGGATCTTCCCACCGGCGATGAATGAGGTAAGGGATCAGCTTGTCGTCTCCCTGGGCATCGAGCATGCTGCGCGCAGTCGTGCGCATCGACTCCCACGTCCAGCAGCCTCCTTCCACCTCGCGCCGACGCATCGCGACCAGGATCGTGCCGGTGCCCTCGTAGCCGGAAATCACGTTGAACTTCGTCCCGAGCGTGAGGTTGAGCAGCTTCGGAAGGTCGTCGTACGTGGAACCGGGACCGGTGGCGCCGACCTTGATCTCGCGGTTGGCGGCGAGGACGTCCTCCAGCGTCCTGAGGCCCGTGTAGCCCATGATGGCGCAGACCGGAGTCCCCTTCGTCGGCGCGCCGATCCAGTTGAGCTTGCGCGCATCGAGGCGCACCGCCTTGTCGCCCATGGCCTGGCGCAGCACGAAAGCGCTGTTCCAGATTCCCACGAACAGGCCGTCGGGTTTGGCGCTGCTGTAGGTGTAGTTCGCCGCGATCAAGCTGCCGGCGCCGGTCATGTTTTCGACCACCACGCCGGGGTTTCCCGGAATGTGCCTGCCGATGTGCCGGCCGACCACCCGGGCGGCAAGGTCGTAACCTCCGCCCGCGGCAAAGCCCACCACGAAGCGGATCGTCTTCCCTTTATAGAACTCGTCCGCTCCCGCAGGCCGCGGCAAGGCGAGCAGGACGGCGATCCCGCAGGCGGCCGTCGCTAACGAGCGTATCGATTTCATGACCATAGCCCTCCTCTGGACTTGCGTTGCGCGCGAGCCCTTGAGATCCGCGGAAGACCCCGCTCATCCGCGGGATCGCATCGGTCCGCCGAGACCTCGCCGATCGACGACAACGATCATCTTCAGTCGCGGGTTGATGTCCCGGAGGTTCAAGACGGTTTCGATCAGGTCCATCTTGTTTCCGGTCGAGACGAGAACGGCCGTGTCGAAAGGCGCTCGCAAGCTCTTGCTTACGGCGCTCGCCCCGTCGTGAACCTTCGTCACCCTACAGCCCGCTCGGGCGAGCGATTTCTCCACCTGCCGGCATCGACCGGAGCAAACCAGCAGCGTTCTGCCCAAATTCCCAGCCATTCAACGAACCGGGCCGCACCCTGCTGCCGAAATCGACCGGACCCGGAGCGCTGATTCCGCAATCGCAGTGCCAGCACTCGGCGGTGGGAAGGTATTATTAAGGCTTGAATATTACGCCGGTTTTCTAGATGAGGCGGGAGCGTACGGGCCGCCGTGTGCACAATCTCACAAGGCGGCTGCGGGGCGTGTACAGATCCGTTACACGAAAGAGGGCGCGGGGGTATGCCTCAAGGGACATTGAGGCCGTGCTTCTTCAGCTTGTCGTACAGAGCCCGGCGGCTGATCCCGAGCTGCATGGCTGCTTGCTTCTTGTTTCCTTTGGTCATGGCGAGCGTCATCAGGATGTATTCCTTCTCGACGGCCTGGAGGGACATGCCCGGATGAATGGGAAAGGAGCGTCCGGAATCGAGGACATCGCCGCCGGCCGCAGTGCGGATTCGCAAAGGCAGAAGGTCCGGCGTCAGCTCTTCTCCCTTCGCCATCAACACGGCCCGTTGGATGACGTTCTTGAGCTCGCGGACGTTTCCCGGCCAGCTGTATCGCCTGAGACATTGCCAGCTCTCCGACGTCACCACGCGCACCTTTTTCTTATAAATGGCGTTGAAGTGGGGCACGAAGTGGTTCGTGAGGAGCGTGACTCCCCCCGGCCGCTCCCGCAGCGCGGGTACGTGAATATGAAAGACGTCGAGCCGGTAGAAGAGGTCTTCCCTGAATTTTCGTTTGTGCACGGCCTCTTCGAGATTTTCATTGGTCGCCGCGATGACCCGCACGTTCGCGCAGAGGTCTCTTTCCCCCCCGACGCGACGGAAGGTCTTGGTTTCGAGCACCCGGAGGAGACTCACCTGGGCCTTTTCATCGATGGTGCTGATCTCATCGAGGAAGATCGTCCCGTTGTGGGCTTCTTCGAAGCGGCCCCTGCTGCTCTCGACCGCGCCTGTATAAGCGCCTTTTTCCCGCCCGAAAAGCTCGGCCGCAATCAGCTCGGAGGAGATCGCCCCGGTATTGACCGCGATGTAAGGCCCGTTCCGCCGCCGACTTCGCCGGTGAATTGCGGCCGCCACCATATCCTTGCCGGTTCCCGTCTCGCCGGTGATCAGAACGGATATGTCTTCGGAGGCCGCTTCGAGGATCCTCTGGAAAACCTCTTGCATCGGCAGGCTGATCCCCAGCATGCCCTCGAACTCCAGCGGAATCTGAGTTTCGCTACGACCGTTGGATTGCCAGGCGGCCTGCTGGTGAAAGGCCTGGGTGATCAGCGCCGAGAGCTCGTCGTAGTCGACGGGCCGCGTCAGGGTGTGGTGGGCATAACCGCGGAGGTGTTCGAGGCGGATGGGGCTGTTCCCCTGGTCCGTGACGACGATTATGTAGGTCTTGCTGGAGTCATCCTTGGCAAGCAGATCGAGAAACTCAAGTCCGCGGGATTGCTCAGTCCTTGATCCCGACGTGTCCCACACCAGGACATCGGAGTTCGACACCCGGAAGCGCTCCATCGCTTCGGACACCGAAAAGGCCCGCTCTACCGAGACGCTTTCCGGCGAGAAGCGCTGCTGGAGCAAGCGGTGGATCTGACCGCTTTTTTCGACGACTAGGACTTTCGGCATAGCTCCGGCGGCCACACCCTTAACAATTCTTCGGGTTCAAGTCCAGCCGAAACCTCGGGGCGCCTCCGCTCCCCCGGAAACGGCCCCGGTGAGCCTGCCGGAGTCATCCGCCCGGGCCCGCTGACCTGTTAGACGCCGTTTTCGCGCGAGTTCAGGCGGCGGTGGACAGAGGGGGGATTTGAGGACGATGCTGCAGCTGTGGCTTTCCCGCACGGCGATAAACGGCTCCCGGACCCGGGCTTCTAAACCGGCACCCGTGCAGAGATTACTTCCCGGCACCCCTACTTTTCAATACCCGCCCCGGGCTCCCTTCGGACGCTCACCGCGGGCCGGTGCCCGAGCTTTAGTAATTCCGCGCGCAGGAACTCGCGGCTTTTTATCTCCCTGCCGTCGGGGTAGCGGATCGTATAGGGTTTGCCCGTGGTCCCC
Source organism: Candidatus Zixiibacteriota bacterium (assembly GCA_035574315.1). Lineage (NCBI taxonomy): Bacteria > Pseudomonadati > Candidatus Zixiibacteriota > Candidatus Zixiibacteriota bacterium. Next base: position 4,362 of record DATLYW010000015.1, on the reverse strand, counting down.
GAGAAGCTTGCGACCTTGTCAATGAACTCCTCCACGCTGCCGATGTCAGCCTCGCGCGCCTGCCATTTCCTTCGAAGAAACGCTGCCGCCACGCTTGCGCCGTAGACGCGTCCGTTCCGAACGAATTGAACATCCGTCAGTTCACCGACGCGGCGGATGAGCGCTTCGATGCGTTCTCGTTCGACTGGGGGAAGCGTACCCGCGAAAAGATGTGATGAGAGAGAAGAAACGAAAAGAAAAAGGACGGCGGCGGCGCCAGCGATTTTCATACGACAGGTGCCTTCCTCCCGAGCAGTTTTGTCGGCCGAGCCATCGCCAGGTGACTTTTCCCTTTGAGGTCTTTCAGTATCTCGCGCGCCGCATAGCATCCGGAAAGGCCGGTCACGGCGCCGCCGGGATGGGTGCCGGCGCCGCAGAGATAGAGACCGGCCAGGGGAGTGCGATAGCGCGACCAGCCCGGCAGGGGCCGCATGAAAAAGATTTGATCGAGCGCGAGCTCGGCGTGATAAACATGGCCCCCCGTCAACCCGAACTTCTCCTCGAGGTCCGGCGGCGCCAGGACCTGCCGTTCGAGTATCAGATCCCTGAAGCCCGGCGCATACTCCTCGACGAGGTTCAACGCGGTCTCACCGAGCGCTTCGCGGTGCCGCTCCCACCCGCCCTCCCGCAGGCGATAGGGAGCGTACTGCATCCAGATCGACATGACGTGCTTGGCCGGCGGCGCCAGGCCAGGGTCGCTGAGGGAAGGGATCGTGATCTCCAGAAAAGGCTCGGGCGAGAAGCGGCCGTACTTGGCCGCATCCGCGGCCCGCTCCAGGAAGTCGAGCGCCGGGCCGATATGGATGACCCCGGAAAGGCGTTTGGCGGCGTCGGCGGCGCCGAGGCCTTTGAAGCGCGGCAATCCGTCCAGCGCCAGATGGATCTTGGCCACGGTTCCTTGCGAGCGGATGTTGCGAACGTCCAGGAGAAAGTCCGGATCGAGATGAGACGGGTCGACGAGCCGCAGGAACGTCTGTTTCACGTCCACGGCCGAGACCACGACGGCGGCGTGAAACTCGTCGCCGTTGCGCAGCGCCACGCCGGTGGCGCGGCCGTCGGAGACGAGAATGCGGTCGACCGGGCTTTCGGTTCGAACTTCCGCCCCGCGGGACTGAGCCGCGCGAAGGAGGCCTTGTGCAAGGCCGCCGGTTGCGAGCCTCACCGAGCGAAAGGCGCCGGCGGGCTGGCCCTGGAGCTGGTGCAAAAGCGCGCACGCGGTTCCCTGGGCTCGCGGGCCCACGCTTCCGCCCAGGAGCGCCGGCGCGGCCAGTGCGGCTTTTACGATCTCGGTCTCGAACCACTCGTTCAAGAAATCAGCGACGCTCAGCGGGAGGAACCGCAGGAACTCCTGCAGCCGGCGCCGGCCGAGCCGCTGCAGCTTCCAGCAGAGCTTTGCGAGCCGGGCGAGCTCGCGCGCTCCGCCGGGAATGCGGGCGGGCATCGGGCCGTCGGTTAGAAGCCTGAATGCAGCGCCGAGTCGCTTCATGTGGCCGATAAAATCGCCGATCTTCGCGCCGTCCGCGCGCGAGAAGCGCGCGACTTCCTCCGCGAAACGCGCGGGATCGGAGGGAATCGTCAATGCGTCCCCGTCCGGAAGCGGAGCGAACAGGGGCGGATCGAGAGGTAGGAGCTCGAAGCCGTGGCGGCCGAGCTCGAGCTCGCCGGCAACTCGCGGGGAAAACGATCCGCAAAGGTGTATGCCCACCGGAGCCCGAAATCCGGGGCAAATTTCCTCATCGGCGAGCAGCCCTCCGACTCCGTGCCGCCGTTCGAGGACCAGGACTTTCCTGCCGGCTCCGGCAAGGTAGGCCGCCGCCACCAAGCCGTTGGATCCGGCACCGATGATAATCGCGTCGAATGACCCCATCAGTCCCAGAAGCCTTTTCGATCCTTGAGAATTTCCAGAGCCGCAAGCCTTCCAGAAGCCGCCATGACGCCTCCGCCGGGGTGCGTCGCCGCGCCGCACATGTACAGGTTCTTGATCGGCGTCCGGTATCGGGCCCATCCCGCGGCCGGACGCAGGAAGAAGAGCTGATCCAGCGTAAGCTCCCCCTGGAAGATGTTGCCCTCGCTCAGGCCGAACTCCTGCTCGAGGTCCAGAGGAGTGATGACCTGGCGATGGAGGATCAGGCTTTTCAGGTTCGGGGCGTATTCGGCCAGCGTGTCGATCACCGTATCGCCGAACTCCTCCCGCCGCTCCGCCCACGTGCCGCTTTTCAGGTGATAGGGCGCATACTGAACGAAGATCGACATCACGTGCCTGCCCGGCGGGGCCACGGATGGGTCCAGCGTCGAGGGGATGACGATGTCGAGATACGGGCGGCGGGAGAACTCGCCGTACTTCGCCTCGTCGTAAGCCCGCTCGATGTAGTCGATGCTCGGGCTGATCGAGATCGCGCCGGCGAGGTGCGGTCCCCTGCCCGGGAGCGATGCGAAACTCGGCAGGCCGTCGAGGGCAAGGTTGACCTTTGCCGACGAGCCGCGGATCTTGTAAGCCTCGATGCGCCGGCGAAACTCCTCCGGAAGGTCCCGCCTTTCGACCAGCTGCAAAAAAGTTCTTTTGGGGTCGACTCCCGAGACGACCGTTCGGCTGCGGATCTCTTCGCCCGAATCGAGCACGACGCCGCAGGCCCGGCCGTTCCTGGTGAGGATACGGTCGACCTGAGCCCGGGTGCGGATTTCGGCGCCGAAGCGGCGCGCCGCCTCGGCGATGGCTCCGCTGACGGCGCCCATTCCGCCGCGCGGCAACCCCCACGCGCGAAACACGCCGTCGAGCTCCCCCATGTAATGGTGGAGCAGGACATAGGCGGTGCCGGGAGAGCGCGGCCCCATGAAGGTTCCGATGATGCCGCTGGCGGACATGGTCGCTTTCAAGGCTTCGGTTTCGAACCACTCGTCGAGAAAATCCGCGGAGCTCATCGTCATGAGCTTGAGGAGGCGGTAGAGCAGCGATTCTGGCAGGGCCGTGAAATGTCGGGCGATGCGTGACCAGCCCAGGATCTCCCGGGGGCTCCATGACCCCGGTTGCGGCGGGGCCATGCCGAGCAAGGGCTTGACCGCCATCGCCATCTGCACCATGAGCTTGCCGTACTCCTCGTAAGCCTCGGCGTCCGTTCGCGAGTGGCGCGCGATCTCCCGGCGTGTCTTGGCGTGATCGCCCCAGCGCACCAGGTAATCGCCGTCGGGAAACGGGGTAAACGTGCTGTCGAGCGGGATGATCTCGAGATCGTGGCGCGTAAGCTCCAGCTCGCGGATCACCTCCGGACGCAACAGGCTCACGACGTAAGAGCAGACGGAATATTTGAAGCCCGGATAGATCTCCTCGGTGACCGCGGCTCCGCCGATGACGTGGCGCCGCTCGAGCACCAGAGTCTTCCACCCGGCCTTGGCGAGGTAAGCCGCCGCGGTGAGGCCGTTGTGGCCGCCGCCGATCACGATCGCGTCGTAGTGAGTCATGGCGGGATTGGCTTAAAGCGCCATTCTTGGTAATTTTACCCCCCAAGTCAACGAGAGCCGCCTGTCCGGACCGCTCGCCATGCCCATTGGAACCCCCTTCCACTCCAGAACCACCGCCCTCTCGGCAAGCCAGAACTGGCGCGACTGGTCCGGATATTTCGCGGCGGGCTCCTACGACGTCGTCCACGATTACGAGTATCACGCGATCCGCAACAGCGCCGCTCTGATCGATGTCTCGCCGCTTTTCAAATACGACGTCGAAGGCAAGGATGCGTCACGCCTGGTGGACCGCGTCATCACGCGCGACGCATCGAGGTGTGCCGTGGGACAGGCCTTGTACACTTGCCTGTGCAACGGTGCGGGCAAGGTCATCCAGGATGGAACGGTCTTTCGCCTCGCGGACGATCGTTTCCGGTTCCACCTCGCCGACCCGGCACTCCGATGGCTGAAGCTCAATGCCGCGGGGCTGGAAGTGTCGATCCGGGACGTCTCCGAACAGATCGCGGCGCTGGCCCTGCAGGGGCCGACTTCGCTGGCGATCTTGAAACAGGTGGCAGGCCCGGAGGTCGAAAAGCTCAGGTTCTTTCGGTTTTGCTCTTCGGAGATCGCACGGACGCCGGTGATCGTCTCCCGCACGGGCTATACGGGCGATCTCGGTTACGAAATCTGGCTGCCTTCGGCGTCGGCGGAGGCGGTCTGGGACGCCTTGATGAACGGCGGGGAAGCGTACGGCATCAAGCCGGCGGGGATGCTCGCTCTCGACGTGGCGCGGCTGGAGGCCGGTTATATCCTGATCGAAGTCGACTACGTCAGCGCCGCAAAGGCCCTGATTCCTTCCCAGCTCTACTCACCGTACGAGATCGGTCT